>NZ_JAXBLX010000072.1:0-16662 GCF_037027555.1 Halalkalibacter kiskunsagensis
GGTATTTACCTTTTTGGCTCTAAACAAGATAGATAACTAAACTGAAAATTCAAACAACATTTATGCAACACTAGTGACAGTAATAGAATCTAATTTTTTGTCACTGTTAACGATCAAAGTTGAAATTTGATCTTCAATGTGTTCTTGAATGGCGCGGCGAAGTGGGCGCGCTCCAAAGGCTTGGTGGTAGCCTAATTCAGCAAGCTTTTCCTTTGCTTCGGCTGCAACTTTCATTGATATGCCTTGTTCCATTAGTGTTCTTTGTAAATCTTCTAGCATGATATTAATAATTTTAATTAAATTAGTTTTTTCTAAGTGTGTAAATTCAATAATTGAGTCGATGCGGTTTAAAAATTCAGGCTTAAAATAATCTCTTAAGCTTTCAAGGATGCTTTGAGTAGCTAGTACACTTTCACCTTCTGTCTCATTGAATCCAATTGCAGCTAATTTTTTATCCGTAATTCCCGCATTTGAAGTCATAATAATTACTGTTTCAGTAAAATTCACTACTTTTCCTTGACTATCAGTTAGACGTCCATCTTCCATAATTTGTAGAAACATGTTCAGGACATCCGGATGCGCCTTTTCGATTTCATCTAAAAGAATAATTGAATACGGATTTCTACGAACTTGTTCGGTTAATTGGCCAGCTTCATCATGCCCCACATATCCAGGTGGAGAGCCAATTAATTTGGAAACAGAGTGTCTTTCCATGTATTCACTCATATCAAGACGAATCATAGATTCTTTGCTTCCGAATAATTCGGCTGCAAGTGTTTTTGTTAACTCGGTTTTTCCTGTTCCAGTTGGGCCAACAAATAAGAAAGAAGCGGTTGGACGAGCTTTCGGTTTCAGGCCTACACGAGCTCTAAGAATTGCTTTTGCAACTATTACTTTCTTCGCTAAATTTGATTGTAAGTCTTTCATTATTGATTTCTCAGACTTTTGCAGTTTCTTGACAGGAATTCCTGTCCTTTTCTCAATGATATCTTGGATGTGCTCGATTGTTACTTCTTGTACTGGTTCTATGACATCATTTTCCAACTTTTTTTTAATGTTTGCTTCCTCGTCGCGCAGCTTTGCAGCTTTTTCATAGTCTTCTTCCTTTGTCGCGTTTTTTTTCTCAACAAGAAGATCTTCTAAACGTTTTTGTAGTTTCCCCTTGTCTGTAACCCCTTGGATTAGGTTTAATTTTGATCCTGCTTCATCAAGTAAATCAATTGCTTTATCTGGTAAGAATCGATCTTGAATGTACCGATCAGATAAGGACACACATGCTTTTAACACTTCATCAGAGTATTTTACATTATGATAATTTTCATAGATAGGTCGAATTCCTTTAAGAATATCCAACGCTTCATCCGTTGTAGGTTCTTTAACGTGTACAGGCTGGAATCGACGTTCTAATGCTGAGTCCTTCTCAATCATTCGGTATTCTTTTAATGTCGTTGCACCGATAATTTGAAACTCTCCTCTAGCTAATGCCGGTTTTAAAATATTTCCTGCATCCATCGATCCTTCTGAACTTCCTCCAGCACCAACCACCATATGAAGCTCATCAATAAAAAGAATCACATTTTCGCGCTGCTTGAGTTCAGCAACTAGTTGTTGCATTTTTTCTTCAAATTGTCCTCGGTAGCTTGTTCCAGCTACCACCGAATTAAAGTCTAATACATACAATTCTTTATTAAGTAGCTTAGTTGGAACATCTCCATTGACAATCTTTAAAGCAAACCCTTCAGCAATCGCTGTTTTCCCTACGCCTGCTTCTCCAATTAAGACTGGATTGTTTTTAGAACGACGGTTTAATACCTCAATGACACGTTCAATTTCTTTATCGCGACCAATGACTGCATCAATACGTCCTTGTTTTGCTTCTTCTGATAAGTTTCGTCCATGCTGGTCCAGAAAACCATTTCTTCCTTGATTAGGAGCTGCTTGTTTTACTTGTTTTTGTGTATATCCGTTAGCAGTATTATCTGCATTTGCTTGTAGGAAAGCTTTAAAAAAGTCGTCAAAATGAAAAGATGACATTTCATAAGCACTTTGTGTTTGAGCATAGCAATCTGAACACAAAGCAATCTGTTTCTTTGATTGATTGATCGAGATGTTCATCTTGACATTCGCTTGGTTACTTTGGCATTTTTCACATAAAAACATCGTTATTCCTCCTTTTGACTTTGACTAACTTTGACCTTTTATATAAAAAGAAAAGCCATTTCAGGCTGTAATGTCATCATGTGACTATGTCTATTATATTTGACCTTCTTTGACTTTTCAAGTAATAAATTATAAATCAATGATTTTTGTTAAAAAATACTTTGTTAATGCTAAGTGTTCCCTAATATATGACTGAAAAATAACCGATATCGGTGCTTTTGCTGGTAACCCTCGTACATTGAGTTCATGATCGTTTGCAATGAGAGTAGCGCGATACAAGTGATAGTCATTTGTCACGATGATTCCGACTACAGACGAATCAGGTATGTGCTCTTTTGAAAATGAGATATTTTCAAAGGTTGATGTTGATTTATTTTCAATTTTGATTCTTTGTCGATCTATGCCCTCTTCTATTAACGCTCTTTGTATCGCTTCTGCTTCTGATATTTCTTCTCCAGGTCCCTGACCTCCAGAAGCAATGGCGATGGTATGCTGGTTTTCTTGCAAATATTTTGCAGCCACTTGAATACGATGAAGAAGTGATACGGATGGTTCAGTGCCTTTGACTCTTGCTCCTAGAATAATTAAATACTCACTGTTGTCCGGCACTTCCATTTGGCTGTATCGGTACATTTGAATTTGATTAACCATGATATAAAGGAATATCAGAGGTGCAATAATAATAACAGCTAGTAACATGATCTTTTTCAGCTTCACTTTCGTTCCAGTCCATTCTCTATTTTGATTTCTATAGAAATAGATCTTATTAAAAAGAGTTGTCACAGACAACTCTTTTCTCCCTTATAACAATTCTAATTCTGCTTCAACAAACTTCATGAGGTCTTTGATCATTGATTCTGAGAAGTCAAAGTGAATACCCGCCTCTTCATATACTTCAGGCAATGATTTAGACGACCCAAGAGAAAGAGCTTGCTTATAGTTTTCTAGTGCTCCTTTAGGATTCTCTCGAAATTGTTTATACATTTGAACAGCACCTAATTGAGCAATGACGTACTCAATATAGTAAAATGGCACTTCGAATATGTGTAAGACTCTTAACCAAGAAGCTTGTTGCCATTTTTTTGATCCACTCCAGTCAACAACTTCTGAATCCAGCTCAATCATAAGTTCTTGGTATTTTTTATTTCGCTCAGAAGCTGTATGATTTGGATTCTCATAGATCCAATGTTGAAACTGATCAATAACCATCCCTTGAGGAAGAAAATTAATAATTCCTTTTAAATGCTCTTTTTGAGCTCTTTTTAAATCTTGCTCATCTTTATAAAACAAACTCCATTGGTCCATCGTCAGAAGTTCCATTGACATACTTGCTAACTCAGCTGATTCCATCGGTGTTTCTCGATAATCACTTATAGGTTGCTTTCTCATAAGATCGTTATGAATACAATGGCCCATTTCATGTAGCAAAGTAATCATGTCATCGTGTGTTTTAGATGCATTCATAAAAATAAATGAAAGTTGCGATAAGGGAAGCGGAGAACAAAAACCTCCTGGAGATTTCCCTTTCCTGCTGTTCAAATCAAGCATCCCTCTTTTGCTCATTGTCGTTAATAACTCACCAAACCGGGGATCTAAATTATGTAAGATAGTAGTCGAATGTTGGATAAGCTCCTCTGTCGTTGAGAACGGCTGTAACGGTTTTTGACCATTTGGAACTGCTTGCAGGTCCCAAGGTTTGTACTGCTCAATTTTTAATTCAGCCATGTGCTCTTTCTGTAGTTTTTCTTTTAATGGTTTTACGTACTTTCGAATCGAGTCCGCAAGCTGCTGACAATCCTGCGGAGAATAGTCAAAGCGTTCATATTTTTTAAACATATAATCACGATAATTCGCAAGTCCTGCATTTTTTGCTTTTTGATGACGAATAACAATCAATTCATCCATAATTTGTTGAAGGATGGTTTCTTTAGAGAGAATTGCTTCTGAAATTAATGTAACGGCTTTTTTTCTTGTTTTTCGATCAGGATCTTGTATGTACGGTGCTAATTCACTTATTGTTAGCTCTTTCTCTTCCCACTGAACCGTAAGTGCTCCCGTAATTTCAAAATAATTCGTTGAAAGACTATCTTCTTTTACTTCAAGTTCAATGTTCTCTGTTCGGAAAATCTCTCTTGCATTCATCTTACTTTTAATTAATTGTTTATAAAAAGAAGGATTTAATTGGTCTTTCACCTTCAGCTCTAAAAACTTTTCATCAAGCAAAGAAATATACTTTTTAAATAATGGATCAATGACCCTTTGATCATGTTCGAACATTCTTTTTGCTTCTTTTGAATTACTTGAACATTGAAATTCAATGTAATGTCCAGACATTGCTTCTTCAATTACATCATAAAGCTCCGATTGTTGCTTCAACCACACCTCTAATTCTTCGACTGTATCAATTGGTTGTTCTAATAATGTCTTAAAAGACTTTTCAACAACTTCTGGTTCTTGGAAGTCTAGCGCTTCAATATAAAACTTAGACATTTTCCAACCTCCTCTTCATGTAAACATATCGTATCAAATAATCCGCTGTGAATATATAACAATTCCCCCGAAAAAAAAGGTGATTTCGAACGAGTCGAATCACCTTTTTGATGTTGCTTATTTTTCCATCCAATTTGTATGGAATACGCCTTCTTTATCAATACGCTGATACGTATGAGCTCCAAAATAATCTCTTTGAGCTTGCAAAAGGTTTGCAGGAAGTGTCTCTGTGCGATAGCTGTCATAATAAGCTAATGCGCTAGCGAGTCCCGGTACCGGAATTCCTAATTTAACTGCTGTCGCTACAACGTCACGTGCAGCTTCTTGGTAGTTTTCAACAATATCCTGGAAGTATGGATCAAGCAATAAATTTGTTAAGTTTGCATCACGATCGTATGCTTCTTTAATGTTCTGTAAGAAACGCGCTCGGATGATACAACCACCTCTAAAGATCATGGAAATATCGCCTAGGTTTAAATTCCAGTTATACTCTTCAGAAGCAACTTTCATTTGTGCGAAACCTTGTGCGTATGAACAAATCTTACTTAAATATAAAGCTTTACGAATCTTTTCTACAAATTCTTTTTTGTCGCCTTCAAATACTGCATTAGGTCCACGAAGAATTTTGCTTGCTTTCACTCGTTCCTCTTTCATTGCAGAGATAAAACGCGAGAAAACTGATTCAGTAATAATTGATAATGGCACACCAAGATCAAGAGCACTTTGGCTTGTCCACTTACCAGTTCCTTTTTGTCCAGCAGTATCTAAAATCACATCAACCATAGGTTTTCCTGTTTCATCGTCAACCTTTGTAAAGATATCCTTTGTGATTTCAATTAAGTAGCTATCAAGTTCACCTTGGTTCCATTCATTAAATATCTCATGTAACTCTGGTGCACTTAATCCTAGTACATTCTTCATTAAGTGGTAAGATTCACAAATCAATTGCATATCACCATATTCAATTCCATTATGCACCATTTTCACATAATGACCAGCACCATCAGGACCAATATATGTACAACATGCATCTCCACTAACTTTGGCTGAAATATCTTTTAAAATTGGCTCAACAAGATCATAAGCTTCTTTTTGTCCGCCTGGCATAATAGAAGGTCCTTTAAGTGCTCCTTCTTCACCACCAGATACTCCTGTACCAATGAAATGAACCCCAGACTCAGCAAGTTCTTTGTTTCTGCGACGAGTATCTTCAAAAAATGTATTTCCACCATCAATTAAAATATCGCCTTTTTCTAGATGTGGTAATAATTGTTCAATTGTTGCATCAGTTGCAAAGCCTGCTTTTACCATTAACAAGATTTTTCTTGGTGTTTCAAGAGAAGAAACAAATTCCTCAATGCTATATGTACCAACTACATTCTTACCTTCTGCTTCTTTCAACATTTCTTCCGTCTTATCTGAAGATCTGTTGTAAACTGAAACTCCATATCCTCTGCTTTCGATGTTTAGTGCAAGGTTTCGACCCATAACTGCAAGTCCGATAACCCCAACTTGTTGTTTGCTCATCTTCTACCACTCCTAATTAAGACTATCTTTAGTTTGCTCAAGCTTTACCCAATACATAATTATTTTCTCACAACAATTATTTTTCGGATAGAATTTTTTTTGAATTCTCTATTTATATTACTATTCCTACTAGTAACTCGCAAATAATTTTACATAAATCACTCCGACTTACTTTTACTTAGCCATTGTGTAATGCTAAAAAATTAGTACTACTATGGCCAAAATTTGATTAAAGATAACCGTTCGTACTACTAATTGCAGATTCTCATGCATAAGATGGTAGTACATCTAAAAACTGTAGGTGATCATTTGAAACGACATGACATAATCCAATCCAAGTTTCAAAATTTACAAGAAAAAAATATGTCTTTTGAACAAGTGTTCAGTCGAATCCTTAAATTCATGAGAATTAAACCATGTGGCAACTATCGGTTAATGGTTGGAACAGATTCCCAGGTTCATGCAAAGTGTACAGTTTTCATTACCGGAGTTGTTATACAAAACACTGGGAAAGGCGCTTGGGCTTGCATCCGAAAAGTAACAGTTCCGAGAAAAATGTTGCATTTACATGAACGTATCTCATTAGAAACGTCGTTAACCGAAGAAATTGTTTCGATGTTTACAGAACGTAAAAAGAACGACATGATTGAAATTGTATTGCCATATTTGTATCAAGGAGCTACATTTTCTATTGAAGGGCATATTGATATTGGTTCTGGCCAACGAAATAAAACAAGAGAGTTTGTTCAAGAAATGGTTACGAGGTTAGAAACAATGGGAGTTGAACCAAAAATAAAACCCAATGCCTTTGTTGCTTCAAATTATGCTAATCGATACACCAAAAAGGCAGGGGGGTGACCCTTGTAAATGCATCTATATTGTAAACATTCTTTTTTCGTCTGAACCTCTTCTTCAATTCAAATAACATCCTACTTTATTCATAATACTTTTATTTGTGCTAATGTCAAGGATAAGTATGAATTTTCTGTTTTTATCATTACAAATAACCCTATTTTTAGAGGCTACGGAAAAAAATATTTTTGGGCCACTGTTCACCTGTATCAGTGACCTTTTAAACAACGTACGGAGCTAATGCCAGTTTCTTAATGGACGTTTTCAGTGGATTCTATATTTAGGGGCTTTCTGTTTTTTTCACTTTCAATTGCTCTTCCTGTACGGTTAATCTCTTTTGAATTAGCTTTTGTTTAGTGAAGTTATACAGCAATAAACTTACAATCAAAACAACAGCTATACCTGTTGCTAGCCAAACATTATGTGTAGCCCACTGGATGATGATGTCGTACCGAGGAATGACCCATAAAACACTAAGAATCAATGAGAATATAACTATTTTCAGAAAGTCTGACATGATTTGTATCTCCCTTTAAATGATTGTCCATTTCATCTATATGAAAAAGGGTCAAAAACATGCCGATTAGATTGCTTAACCTTCTACTTTTTTTTTACGTTTTTCCTATATGCAGCATGTTAACATCATGGTATGATATTTCTACTTAAGAAGAAGGTGGAAAAATGAATATTATCCTACTGATAACAAGTGTTGCATATTTGTTTTTAAACACCTCTCATTTTCAATTCTATGAAGCCACTGGATTAGAATACGAATTTATATCCGTTTCTAAAGAACTTCAAATTTCTGAATCAACAGATCCTAAAGAGCCTAATACAAAGTTAGAAGAAATAGCATTTGCAAGTACTCTTTTTTTCCCCTTATTTATAGCAATCAATGAAAAACTTAATCTTGTAAAATTAAAATATTTTTTACTTGCTGTCTTTTATCAATCGAATTATTTTCAAAGTTATTCTTATTCCTCATAACTTTTTTCGAGAGGAGGAAACAGAATGCTTTGGATTCGTTTAATTGCAATTGTAATATTTTCAGCAAGTGCATTTAGCATCTTTTTATATCAAGGAATTGAGTTCACACATGCAATGTTTGACTTATGGAAAAACAAAGCGTAGTCCAATAATTAAGAAAGTCGTGCAGAGTTTTTTTCCCGCACGACTTTCTTGATTTAGTTTAAAATGGTCCCCAGTTAATCGCATGAGCAATTAATAAAAATACACAACCAATTAAGAACCACACAATTAATAGTGGGAATATGAACTTAGCCCATTTCCCATAAGAAATCCCTGCAGCTGCGATTGTGGCCATAAAATAACCTGAAGTTGGGAAGATAATATTTGATAACCCGTCCCCAACTTGGAATGCTAAAATTGCCGTTTGTCTCGTTGTTCCCACTATATCTGCTAAAGGAATCATAATCGGCATTGTAATTAAAGCTTGTCCGCTGCCCGATGGAACAAAGAAATTAAACAATCCCTGTGTTGCTAACATACCTAAAACCGTAATCGATGAAGGTAAGCTACTTACGACATGGGATAACCCATAAATAATTGTATCGATGATTTGACTTTGCTCCATAACAACAGCAACCCCACGTGCAACTCCAATAATCATCGCTCCAAGCAACACATCACGGAATCCTTTATTAAAGGAATCACTAATTTGATTACCAGACATTCCCGCAACGATCCCAACAATGACACCCATTGCTAAGAAATATCCCGCGAGCTTGATAAAGTCCCATTGATGAGTTAACACTCCATAAATCATACCTATAAACATGATGATAACGGCAATTCCGGCAAATTTTTGTCTAGTTGAAATCGAGTAATTTTTTTCTTCATAAATATGTTGTGAAACAGTTTCTTTTAAGCTCTCAGCAACCATTTCTGGATTTTTCTCTAACTTTTTTGCATAACGAATTAGAAACAAAATACCAGAAAAAATAATTGCCAGTAAGAGAAGGAATCGATAACCTGCTCCTGAATAAACGGGTAGCTCCGCTATTTGATGGGAAAGTCCTACTGTACCTGGATTCGTCAGTGCGGCTAAAAATCCTCCTGTTGTTGAAATTAAAGCCACTCCAGCTGCCATCATTTTATCGTAACCAAGTTTTATCATTAACGGAATTAAAATTGGTACGTAGACTAAAGCTAATTCAGGTGTTCCAATAAAGGCAGTAATAATCGAAAATGTCACTAACAATACAGGTATAATCAAAATCTTTCTTGTTATAAATGTTCTAGTAAGTCGATCAACACCAAAATGGATAATTCCAGTATCCTTCAGAACCATAAATGCTCCACCAATCATAAATGTGAAAAAGACAACAGAACTTGCGCTAACCATTCCTTGTGGAATAGCCGTTAAAAACTCCATGATGCCTATAGGAGTAGATTCAATAAATGAAAAAACATCTGGATTGATCATCATTCGCCCCATTGGACCTTCTACTCGCTCATATTCACCAGCGGGTATTATATACGATGCGATGCTCATGATTGCAACAAACAAAATAAGAATGACATAAATATGTGGAAATTCAAATTTTCTTTTCCTTTGATTAACTTCTGATGTAATAGGCGTCTCTGTCCTCATGTTCTCCACTCCTCTTTCTTCTACAGGCAACTATATATTGATCTTTTTTCAAATAGTAACAATGTTCAGTTATTTACCCTTTTAAAAAACTATTTTTTGTTTTCATAGACGATTTGCCCACGAGATAACGTATAATTCGTTTTCCCAATAAATTGCTTTCCAATGTAAGGACTAATCTTATATCGGTAGTAAAGATCTTCTTTTATTAACGTAAACTCCTTCTTTAAATCGACCAATGTTAAGTCAGCGTCTAAACCAATTTGTATAGATCCTTTTTTAGAAGTTAATCCAAATCGTTTTGCAGGTTGATAAGCTGTTACTTCAGCAATTTTCGAAAGTGATATTCCACGCTTGTGATATCCTTCTGTTAACATGACGGCTAACGTACTTTGACAGCCTGCAATTCCACCCCATACATCAAATATAGTTTCTCCCTTTTTTAACTCAGGCGGAGAAGGAGAATGGTCCGAACTAATCATATCGATATCACCATGTTTAATTGATTCCCAAAGCATCTCCACCTCTTCTCTTTCTCTTAAAGGGGGTGCACATTTAGCTGTAGCACCAATTTTCTCAAATTCATCTATTGAGAAAGCTAAGTAATGTGCACAAGTTTCAACCGATACATTCACACCTTTTGCCTTTGCTTCTTTGATACGCTCAATTACACGAGCGCTGCTAACATGAACGATATGTATATTACACCCTGTTAATTCCGAATAATTGATTACTCTCTCTACAGCTTCAACTTCAGATATAATAGGGCGGGATTCACAATAATCACGAATAGAAAAACGCTTTTCGTTGATTGCTTTCTCTGTTAGGTAATTAATCATTTCATTTGATTCAGCATGCAGCGCTAATATAGAACCTAATTCAGCAATCTTCTCCATCCCTTTCAGTAAGGTCACGTTATCAGCATACTGAAAATCGTCTGTGCCACATTCAGACATAAATGCTTTAAAACCTATCGCACCTTCTTCATGTAAACTGTTAAGGTGATCTAGATTGTCAGGTACCAACCCACCCCATAAACGGTAATCTACCACCGCTTTTTCATTTGCCAATTGTAGTTTCTTTAAAAATTGTTCCCTCGTTGTCGTTGGTGGATTGCTATTTAGAGGCATATCAAAAAATGTTGTTACTCCCCCAGCCGCTAAACTTTTGCTTCCTGTTTCAAGTCCTTCCCAATTGTCTCTCCCCGGTTCGTTAAAATGTACATGAATATCAATTAATCCAGGAAAAATATGCAATCCTGTTGCATCAATGATTTCTGCATCACTTGATTCAATACTACCCGGTGTACAAATAGCAACAACTTTCCCTTCACGAATCCCTATATCCGCTTGAAAAACATCCTTTTCTGTTACAATTGTTCCAAATTGAACAACGGTATCATACATATAAAAGCTCCTCTCTGCTCCATTTACTAATTTGTAATGAGTGTAAAAGATTATTCTTAAAACTTCATTGGATAAATGAACTAAATAAATAAAGAGAAATTAGTTATAATGTATAAAATCTGTTAGGAGGTTATTGAGTAACTTGAAATACTAGCTGATGATTCAGTTTTATCAGACGTTTTCAAATATTAAATCATTCATGTTAGAAAATATAACAATATTTTTGACTTGTAATCATATAAAGCGCTTTCTTGAAAGATATTCCTACCTTTCATTATTTTTAAGAAGTTGACGTGACCAAAAAGAGGGTGCTTTGCTACTCGTTATTGATGTAAGATAGTTCAAGTAAATCATCATTTTTTGAGGTAACTTATATCTAACCATTTTCGGCATAAAAAAGAGACGAATACGTGGAGAATAAACATAATAACATCAAATAAATTGTTAACTTACCTTACAAACTTTGATGTTTTTACGTCTTTAGACCACGGTCGTCTCTTTCAGATTTGTTTTTTCTAACTTCTGGTACTAATCTATCCATTAAAATCATGAAATGACTTTACATGTATAACATTTGTCTTTCGTATATATGTTGTAATCCAATTGGGTACGTGAAATTATCATTCGTCGATCTTACTGTCAGCAATTTCAACTATTAACCCAAATAAATGTACGCAAGAATGGGAAAGTCACCTTTCATTCTTACTATCCTTTCTCTGTTTAGCTTAGCTTTAATTCAGCTCAATCCCACACCAATCTAATAACGTCAAAGCGATGATTTCTGCTGTTTCAAAAACTTTGTTTAACTCAATGTATTCATTAGGGAAGTGAGCCTTTTCGGTTACACCTGGTCCAAAAACAATGGATGGTGTTTCTCCTACATTTGTTAAGAGCCCCCCATCTGTTCCCCATGGTGAAGCTTCTATGACAGGATCTTTCTTTAACACAGACTGATAGTTTCTAGACAAAGATGCTACCAATTCATGATCAGTTTGTATGGAGCCTGGTAACCATCTTGCTCCAAACCATTCTAATTTCAGTGGATACTGCTCAAACCACGGATCAACCTCACTTATTCTTTGAAGCCAGTTCTCCATTTCTTTTTTTGCTTCTTCCATCGTTTCTTCTGGTGAGACGCCCATTCGACCTTCGATCTTCACAAGATCTGCAACAGATGATGGCCAATCCCCTCCCTCAATTTTTCCGATATTTATCGGAATAGGGATTGGAATCGTTTTATATAATGGGTCTGTGATCCGTTCGTTTCTTTTGTTCTCCAGTTCACGAATATGATTTACAACAAACATACTCTTCTCAATTGCACTTACACCTTCGTAACGCGTTCCTCCGTGTGCTGAACGACCTTTAACATGAAGTCTGAACCACATGGACCCTTGCTGTTTAGGGAAGATTTTCATATTTGTTGGTTCGGGGATAATGGCAGCATCAGCTTTGTATCCTCGTAAAATACTCGCTAATGTACCAGATCCACCACTTTCTTCTTCAATGACACTTTCAAAGATGACGTCTCCTTTTAATGTCACATTCAGTGCTTGCAGGACTTGAATGGCGAGGAGAAGAGAAACATTTCCTCCTTTCATATCGGTTACGCCTCGTCCATACATTTTTCCGTTTTCAACTTTTCCACTATATGGATCATGCGTCCACTGGTCTCGGTCCCCTTCAGGCACAACATCAACATGCCCATTTAGAATAATCGAGCGGCCTCCTCCTGTCCCTTTTAATCGTCCAACGACATTCGGACTACCTTTGAATTCCGTTCGTGAAGAAGCAAAATATGGATTTTTTTGTAATTCATTTTCATCAGGATCCCATACATCTACTTGTAAGCCCATATTTGTTAACGTTCGAATAATGATGTTTTGACAAGCTGCTTCGTTACCTTGTGTACTTTTAGCTCTTACCAATTCTTGAAGCAAATGAATTCCACTTTTTTTGTTTGCATGTAACCATTTTTTGATGAGAGCTTGAAAGTCTTTTCTTTTTTGAGCCATATTTCACCCTCCTCTCTACATATGTTTCACAAATTTAACTTTATTTGTTATTTCAAGTTTCGCTCCAGTAGCTAAAGAGACTTCTTCGATTGTGTATGGATCCATGACTTCCTTTAACAGCAACCCTGTTTCTGTTACTTCCATGACAGACATATCCGTTATGATCATACTGACACAGCGTTTGGCTGTCAGGGGAAACGTACATTCTTTTACAATCTTTGGTTCTCCGTTTTTACTTGTATGGTTCATGACGACAATCACTTTTTTGGCTTTTTTAGCAAGCTCCATTGCTCCGCCAATTCCAGGAACTCGTTTTCCTGGCACAATCCAATTCGCTAGATCGCCTTGCTCACTTACTTCTAACCCTCCCAAAATGGTAATATCTAAATAACCGGATCGAATTATTCCAAACGCTGTAGCACTATCAAAATAAGAGGCGCCAGGTACAACGGTTACAGGAAAACCAGCTGCATTACACAAGGTTGGATCTTCTTTTCCTTTGTTAGCTGACGGTCCCATCCCAAGAATGCCATTCTCTGCTTGAAACATCACATCTATTTGTGGAGCAAGATGATTAGGAACAAGTGAAGGAATTCCAATTCCTAAATTCACAATCATACCATTGTTGATTTCTGCAGCTGCTCGTTTAGCAATTCGTTCACGAACATTCATTCCCATGCCCATTTCCAATCTACTCCTTTGCTTTTCACAACCATATTCACAAACACTCCTGGCGTGACTATTTCAGCGGGATCTAGCTCACCGAGTGGCACAATCTCTTCAACTTCTGCAATCGTCACCTTTCCTGCCATTGCCACTAAAGGATTGGTATTACGTGCACTTGTTTCATAGATTAGGTTCCCGAATGGATCTGCTTTTTTGGCGTACACGATGGAGACATCTGCTGACAATGCCGTTTCGATTATAAAGGCTTTTTCATTAATTATGACTTTTTGTTTTCCATCTTCAATTATGCTATCAAGGCCGATATCCGTTACTATCCCCGCCAATCCGACTCCTCCTGCGCGAATTCGCTCTGCCAATGTTCCTTGTGGAGAAAATTCAACTTCTAATTCTCCATCAACCATGAGTTGACCTGCAACCGGATTAGAGCCTATATGAGAAGCAATTAATTTCTTTGCCCTGCCTTGACTCACAATTTTCCCGATGCCAATATGGGGAAAACCAGCGTCGTTTCCAATCAAGGTTAACTCTCTTACATTTTTCTCAATTAAATGCCCAATGATTGTTGGTGGATTTCCCACTCCACCAAAGCCACCAAACATTAACGAACATCCATCTGTTATACACGCACATGCTTCTTCTATCTTTTTGATTTTATTATGTGGTTGCTTGGTTGGCTGCATGTTTACGACCTCCTATCCACTTTGTACCTCGAGTAATGTCTCTTCAAAGAGACGAACTAGTTCATTGATTTCTTTGTTTGATATAATAAATGGGGGAGCGATTATAATCGCATCACCATGAATGCCATCCTTTCCTGCTTGGGCAGGGTAAATCAACAAGCCTTTCTCTTTAGCTATTTTTACCACTTGATTAGTGATATTCATTTGTCTTGCAAATGGTTGCTTTGATTCTTGATTGTCTACAAACTCCACCCCAATCATTAGACCTTTTCCACGAATATCACCAATCATCGGGTATTGTTTTTTTAGATCGTTCAATTTTTTTAGTAAATAGAGACCTTTTTCGTGTGATTTTTCCACTAATTTATTCGTTTCAATGAATTCTAGAACAGCTAAAGCGACTGCTGCAGATTGGGGATTAGCACTATACGTATGACCACTCATTATTGACTTAGATCCGTCTAAGATCGGTTTCATGACCTTGTCACTCGCTATAGCTGCTGCGATCGGTGTATATCCTGCACTCATCCCTTTGCCGAGCGCAATGATATCTGGTTTCACGTTCCAATGATCGATCCCAAACATTTTCCCAGTCCGGCCTATTCCAGTCATCACTTCATCAGCGATAAATAATATATGATACTGGTCGCAAATCTTTTTAATTTGTTGATAGTAACCATCTGGTGGAACAATCACTCCACCGGCCGCTCCGACAATTGGCTCGGCAATAAACGCAGCAATGTGATCAGCACCTACACGGTGAATCGCTGTTTCAAGTTCGTGCGCACAGGCCAATTGACAAGATGGATACGTTTTTTGAAACGGACAACGATAACAATATGGAGCAGAAACACTTGGATATTCTTCTAAAAGTGGAATAAATCGTTCTCTTCGCGTTACATGGCCTGACATTGACAATGCCCCAATTGTGATGCCATGATAGCTCACCCATCGTGAAAGAAGCTTATTTTTCCGATAATTTCCTTGCTCTTGCCAATATTGAATGGCTATTTTCATGGCAGTTTCTGTTGCTTCTGATCCGCTATTTACAAAAAACGACCAATAGTTTGTGTCCGTATTGATCATTTCATTTAGCTTCAATGCCAATTGTTCAGCTGGATCAGATGTAAATTGGGACCGATAAACAAACGAAACTTTTTGTGCTTGAGTATAAATGGTATTAATAATTTCAGGATTCGCATGACCAATACTAGCTGTTACAGCACCCGATGAACCATCTAAATATTTTTTTCCAGTGTCATCATAAATGTAAACTCCTGCACCTTTAACAGCTACAGGATATGTTTCATCCATTACTGGTTTAATAAGCAATGAATCTTTCACAAAAATCCCTCTCTTCTTATGAAGGACATACTTTTTTTCTAAAATGTCAATCCGTAAGCTTGGTCGCTATATGTGATCATCCCCCATCAAATTGGGGAATGACCGTTTGAATCATCTAGTTAAATCGAAAGTAATTTCTTTTTAATAATTTTGGTTGGTCCATTAATTCGTTATAAGAAATGCTTTTTCCAATTTTTGTCGTATCAATTAACATTAAATGATCTTCTAACTCATTGATAACGTCTTCTGACTGATATTCCATTCCGCAGGCATTACATTGAATTCCAGGTGTGGTCGTAATCTCAATTGCTCGGGTACCATCCGGAAGCTCCCAATACACGGTACAGGTAATCGATTCTATTTCTGGCTCCTCGCACCATTCACAACTCATCGTTTACACTCCTTTTTTTGATCTGGATCTGAGTTATCAATATTGTACTTTTTCAATTCAGCTTGGTATTTTTTCTCTTTTAATTGATTACGCTTCTCACGTTTATCTTTCAAAGTCGAATAAGATTCATTCTGCTGATAATCAGATCTACGATTATATCTTTCTAATGACTTTGGAATTAAGGTTCTTTGTTCATCGTTTAATAGCGATGATATCCCTGTATTTGATTGTTTCTCTTCATAATTGTTATAAATTTCACTAAAATACTCATCTGCACGTCCCGCTACATACCCTTTTGGTTCAGGGTAGCTGGTGATGACTCCTTCAAAGTTTCGGAGTACAATTTTCTCTGGACTTTGTGAGATCATGTAATTCGGTTGTAGTGTGATTTTCCCTCCACCACCAGGTGCATCAACTACGAATGCAGGTACACTATATCCAGACGTATGACCGCGCAACCCTTCAATGATTTCCAGTCCCTTAGAAATAGGAGCTCTAA
>NZ_JAXBLX010000073.1:0-15720 GCF_037027555.1 Halalkalibacter kiskunsagensis
TTTCCAACCGAAGCTTAGAACTCAGGTGAGGAGCTTAGTTTTTCTTACCTCCCACACTTCTTCCTCTCTCACACGGAATAACTGAAATCAAAACATTCTTTCTGTTTGATTTCAGTTATGCAGGGCGCCATGAACCCTTTTCTTCTAATTTCAAAAAAACTTGCCCCTCACCAGGCGCATTAATAAAGAAGTAAACTAACACCCTTCTACCATTTCCAACCGAAGCTTAGAACTCAGGTGAGGAGCTTAGTTTTTCTTACCTCCCACACTTCTTCCTCTCTCACACGGATAACTGAAATCAAAACATTCTTTCTGTTTGATTTCAGTTATGCAGGGAGGCGCATTAATAAAGAAGAAAACTAACACCCCTCTACCATTTCCAAAAACGTTTATTACCTTTATTTTTTCATAGTCCCTTTTCGTAATGATTGTTGTTTTATACTGTAATAAAGTTAAAAAACAAGGGTAACGAAATGATTCGTTCCCCTTGTTTTAATAATTGTTGTTTTATTTACGAATTTTAAATGCTGCATTAATTTGACCGCGAAGCATACGGTTTCTAGTTTCTTCTTTGGATTTTTCTTTTTTCTCAGTTTTGAGAATTTCAAAAGTCCCTATGCCGTCCTCGATTTTGTTTGCAATGTCAACCAGCCTCTCGACATCATTAAATGAGTACTTACGAGTCTTACCATTCGAGCGAATAGGAAAAATCAATTTCCTTTCTTCATAATAACGTATTTGCCTTTCTGATAATCCGGTCAATTCACTGACAACACCGATAGTTATGACCTTGTTGTCTTTGTATGATGACACCCACTCCACCCCTTTTGTTAAGTGAGAATCACCATATTTGGCTCTTACTCTTGCTCTTTTTTATCATAACTCATTTTTGTTTTCTTAATACTAAGAAAAATATAGGATGTAGGGAAAAAATAAACAAAAAAAGGATTTGATGTATCATAGTTAGGTTAAAAAATAGCAAAAGAAGCTGTCCCAAAAGCCATAAAAAGAGCTGCAATAGCTCTACACGCTGTGCTCATGCTTTGAGGTTGACTCAAAAGGTCAAAAAGCGCCCTTTTGAAACAACCTCTTTAAATCATGCTAAATTTCAACTTCTCGTTACTGCGCGGCAATCCATTGAGCTAAATTTTCCGCATCTTCCGAAGGCAAATTTTGTGGCGGCATCGTTCCTTGTCCGTTTTGAATAACTTCAAAGATTTCTTCAGCCGTAAGCTCTCCTCCAGCTAAACCAGGGCCACCCCCACCTTGAAGGTTGTTCCCATGACAATGTATACAGCTTGCTTCATAGCTTTCACGTGCAGCTGTTGCATCAAAGTCCCCAGTTGCTTCTTCTGTTGCTGGTTCATCAACAACAGCCTCTTCCTCAGGTGCTGGTACAGCGTCATCTCCACCACCACATGCTGTAAGAAGAACGACAGTCCCAAGTGCGAGCAATATCTTTTTCATTTTAGTACCTCCTTCCATCAAAAAAATTCCTAAGAGTTTCCCTCTTTGGTATTATAACCCTCTGTTTTTACATTAGGCTCGTTTAAAGCCTTCCCCAAGTACCTCGGTTGCATTCGTCACAATAACAAACGCTTTTGGATCAACTGTTTTAACAATTTGTTTCAATTTTGTGACCTCGGTTTGGTTCACAACACACATCAGAACATCGCGCTCCTCTTCTGTATATCCACCATAGCCACTCAATTTCGTTACACCGCGGTCGACATCTCGTAAAATATGTTGACGCACTTCTTCTTGACGATTCGAAATGATGAGCGCCACTTTTGCATATCCTACCCCCATTTGTACCATATCAACCGTCTTTCCAGTTACAAACAAACTAATAAGAGCGTAAAGAGCCAGTTCAATCCCAAATGTGAAAGCAGATGTTATCACAATTAATCCATCAATGATAAATACTGCTGCCCCTAGTGTTAAACCTGTGTACTTTTGAATAATTTGTGCTGCCAGATCTGTTCCTCCTGTACTCGCGCTCGCACGAAACACAAGTCCAATTCCAATCCCAACACCAATTCCTCCAAATAAAGCACCAAGTAGTGGATCTGCAAACCCTACTGACCAATCCCTCGTTAAAAAAACTACAAAAGGTAAAAACAGGGTTCCAACTAGTGTTTTAATCCCATATTTAAAACCACCTAGTAAAAGAATACCTAGTATAAAGAGAGGGATATTTAAAGCCCATTGTGTAAATGCAGGCTCGATACCAATCATATGGGCCACGATCGTACTGATCCCACTCACACCACCGGAAGCTATTTTATTCGGTAATAAAAACAGATTAAATGCCATGGCCACAACCGCAGCGCCTACAAGTATATATGTATAATCACTAAATAATTGCTTTATCGTACTAGGCGGCTGTTGGCCTCGTTTAGGTCGCATCATCATGTGTAATCACTCCTTTTCTTTGTTAGAATATCCAAATAATCCTTGCGTAGTATAGCACCCGCCTCAAAAGAAGTAAACAAGACTCCGGTAATGCTGTATCGAGTTAAAGCAAGTCCGCTCCCCATAGGTGTTCAGTCCTTTCTCGGTTCTCCAACAATTTACCAGCTCCGACCAGTTTCTAGCTCTCCACAAGGGATTCTTGTGCTTGGCCAGGACAAGCAAAAAGCTACCTCTCCTACTGAGGTAGCTTCCTTTCTTACTTATTCACCTAAAGACAATCGTAAATACGCGTCGATAAATCCATCAAGATCGCCGTCCATTACCCCATTGGTATTTCCAATTTCAAAGCCTGTACGGTGATCCTTTACCATGCTATATGGATGAAATACGTAAGAGCGAATTTGGCTTCCCCAGCCAATTTCTTTTTGCTCGCCACGTATTTCAAGAAGTTCTTGTTGCTGCTCTTCAATTTTCAATTGATAGAGCTTAGCGTTCATCATCTTCATTGCTTGTTCACGGTTTTTTATTTGTGACCGTTCACTTTGGCATGTCACAACTGTATTTGTAGGTAGGTGCGTAATCCTAACTGCGGAATCGGTTGTATTAATGTGCTGACCACCTGCACCACTCGCCCGGTACGTGTCAATTTTCAAATCCTCAGGCGAAATATCAATCTGAACCGTGTCATCGAGCTCAGGCATAATCTCACAAGAAACGAATGATGTATGGCGGCGTCCTGATGAATCAAAAGGAGAAATACGAACTAAACGATGGACTCCTTTTTCTGCTTTAAGATAACCATATGCATTGTGACCTTTAATAAGAAGAGTGACACTTTTTACCCCAGCTTCATCACCAGGCAGGTAGTCCATCGTCTCGACTTTAAAACCTCTGCGCTCTGCCCAACGCGTATACATTCGTAATAGCATCGATGCCCAGTCTTGCGATTCCGTTCCACCTGCTCCTGGATGAAGCTCTAAAATGGCATTGTTCTTATCGTAAGGTTCACTTAAAAGTAGATGCAATTCAAACTCATTCATCGCTTGAGATAGAGACTTCACGCCATCTTCAAGCTCTTTTTGTAAATCAGCGTCCGCTTCTTCTTTTACAAGATCATAGGAAACTTCTAAATCCTCAAATTGCTCAGCTAATTCGAGGAACGTATTAACTTGTTCCTTTAATGCATTTGCTTCATTAATTACAACTTGAGCTGCATCTTGATCGTTCCAAAATTCTGGATCGGTCATTTTTTCGTCTAGTTCAGCGATTCGTTCTTGCTTCTCATCGAGGTCAAAGAGACCCCCTAAATTCAGATAATCGTTTTTCAACGTTTGCAAGCTCATGTTTTACTTCTACTAATTCCATCTTCTCACCTCATAGTTTATGGCAAAGGTGAGCCAGTAGGATCCTCCCACTGGCTCACTGCTCATTGCTTGTTTCTTTTTATTGTGCACCGCAGCAATTTTTGTATTTCTTCCCACTTCCGCATGTGCAAGGATCATTACGTCCAACTGTAATTCCTTTGCGAATCGGTTTACGTTTTTTCGGTTCTTCTTCTGTTTTTTGTTGCATTGCTTTTCCTTCAGCTACTTCTTGACGCTGTAGGTTTTGTTGAACTTGTGCTTTCATGATGTACATCGCCACTTCTTCTTCG
Organism: Halalkalibacter kiskunsagensis; assembly: GCF_037027555.1. Classification (NCBI taxonomy): domain Bacteria; kingdom Bacillati; phylum Bacillota; class Bacilli; order Caryophanales; family Bacillaceae; genus Halalkalibacter; species Halalkalibacter kiskunsagensis. Next base: position 4,070 of record NZ_JAXBLX010000073.1, read on the forward strand.
ATTGAATCAACCATTGCCTCAAACATCTCAAAGCCTTCAAAACGATATTCACGCAATGGATCATTTTGTCCATAAGCCCGTAAATGAATTCCTTGACGAAGCTGATCCATTTGGTCGATATGATTCATCCACTTACGGTCAACCGTACGAAGCATGATGACTTTCTCAAATTCACGCATATGCTCAGGCGTAAATTGCTCTTCTTTCTCATTATAGGTAGCTGTAACCTTTTCTACAATAAGCTCAATCATTTCTTCAGGATCTTTTCCTCTTAATTCTTTCTCCGTTAGCTCCTCTTCATTTAGAAGATTTGCTTTCATGTAGTTGACGATTGCACTAAGATCCCAATCTTCCGGAACTTCATTTTCAGGTGTATGCAATTTCACCGTACGCTCAATGACAGACTTGATCATTTTCTCTACAATGCCACGGAGGTTATCTGATTCAAGCACTTCCATACGCTGTTTATAAATAATCTCACGCTGTTCACGCATAACATCATCATATTGAAGAATTTGCTTACGCGCATCAAAGTTATTTCCTTCTACACGCTTCTGAGCTGTTTCCACGGCACGTGAAACTAACTTACTTTCAATCGGTTGATCTTCTTCCATCCCAAGACGTTCCATCATATTTCTCATATTATCTGATCCAAAACGACGCATGAGTTCATCTTCCATTGATAAGTAGAACTGCGTTGAACCCGGATCACCTTGACGACCGGAACGTCCTCGAAGCTGATTATCAATTCGACGAGACTCATGACGTTCTGTGCCAAGTACGTGCAAGCCTCCAAGATCAAGAACTCCAGGCCCAAGCTTAATATCCGTCCCACGACCGGCCATATTTGTCGCAATCGTTACAGCACCTTTATGGCCTGCGTTCTCAATAATTTCAGCTTCTTTTTCATGATTCTTTGCATTTAAGACATGGTGAGGAACTTTACGTTTATTCAGCATCTTTGAAACTAGCTCTGATGTTTCAACACTTACCGTACCAACAAGAACAGGTTGACCTTTTTTGTGCAGTTCTTCAATTTCATTGACAACGGCTTTAAATTTCGCTTCCATTGTTTTAAAAATTAAATCTGGTTTATCATCCCGAGCAATCGGTTTATTCGTTGGGATTACCATAACATCCATGCCATAAATATTACGGAATTCTTCTTCTTCTGTTTTCGCTGTCCCAGTCATACCAGCAAGCTTTTGATATTTCCGGAAATAATTTTGGAATGTAATTGAAGCAAGTGTCATGCTTTCTTTTTGAATTTGCATTCCTTCCTTTGCTTCGATAGCTTGATGCAAGCCATCACTATAGCGACGACCTTTCATTAAACGACCAGTAAATTGGTCAACAATCACGACATCGCCTTCTTCAACAACATAATCAGCATCACGGTGCATGACAACATGAGCCTTTAGTGATTGATTCAAGTGATGATTTAATTGGACATGTTTTTGGTCATAGAGATTCTCAATACCAAACGCACGCTCTGCTTTGTTGACCCCTTCTTCTGTCAGCTGAACATTTTTCGTTTTTTCATCAAATGTGTAATCTTCTTCTTTCTTCAAAATTCGAATAAAGGAATTTGCCTGCTGGTACAACTGAGTTGATCGCTCAACTGAACCCGAAATAATTAATGGTGTACGCGCTTCATCAACTAAAATGGAGTCCACTTCATCGACAAGAGCAAAATTCAATGGACGTTGAACCATTTGTTCTTTATAAAGCACCATATTATCACGTAAGTAATCAAAGCCTAATTCATTGTTTGTACTATACGTAACGTCTGCTAAATACGCTTCACGCTTTTCTTCCTTTGAAAGCTCTGAAGCATTTAAGCCGACCGTTAACCCTAGAAACTGAAATAATTCACCCATCTGTTCGCAGTCACGGCGGGCAAGGTATTCATTTACCGTTACAACATGTACGCCTTTTTCCGATAATGCATTTAAATAAACAGCGACCGTTCCAACTAATGTTTTCCCTTCCCCTGTTTTCATCTCGGCAATGTTTCCTTGATGCAGCCCAATTGCCCCAAGAAGCTGAACTGGGTATGGAGTCATATGTAGAACACGTGTAGATGCTTCACGGACAACCGCAAAGGCTTCTATTAATAGATCATCTAGCGTTTCACCTTTTTGATAACGCTGTTTGAATTCTTCTGTTTTCTGGCGAAGCCCATCATTTGAAAGCTTCTTCATGTCTGATGCTAATGCTTCAATTTGGTCAACGAGTTTCTCGTTTTTTTTCAACTGGCGTTGACTCGGATCACCGATCACTTTCTTTAATAAACCTAACATCAAATTCGCCCTCTCTTTTTTTCAGCTCGTCCTTCTATCAAATACGAGCATGACGCTTTTTCACTAAGGTTAATTTTATCAGGTAAGGTCAGCTCTTACAAGAGACTCATTAAGACGTGCTTGTCGAATGCGTGTAGAGTGTTTACATTTTTTCCCCTTCATAAGTCGCTACTTGTGTACTTGTCGCATAGATTATGCATGAGGAGGGATATTATGCAAATTTTAAATTGGGGTGTAGACTCCGCCGATGCTGTAACAGAAGATTTGTACCAATGCGTTGTTTCAAATTTTGGTCAACCTGATTTCTGGGGCCGTTATTTATCGACGATTCCAAATGTCAGTGATGGTCTTACAGTAGAGGAATTCGGTTTCATTCGTGACAAAGGCATGAAGCTTATGCCAATATACAATAATTTCAGCGCGGCCGTAGGACATCGTGCAGGTGTCGTCGCAGCACGAAATGCTATTTTCAAAGCCAGGCAGTTAGGCATCGCGGAAGGAAGTTTTGTGTTTGCAAATGTCGAACGATTTTTTGATGTTGATGCTGATTGGATCATTGCTTGGGTTGATGCATTCTTAACTAGTCCTTATCGTCCTGGAATTTATGCTGACCCTGATGAAGGTCCTTTTAATGAAGCTTATTGTCAAGCTGCATCCATGAGCAACAACGTTGTCGAACAAACAGTCATTTGGAGCGCTGAGCCTGAACCAGGTGTGACGACGAAACGGAACGCACCACGAATATTCGCCCCAAGTACCCCTGATTGCCAGGCCAATGTATGGGCATGGCAGTATGGACGCGATGCTGATGAATGCCCGATTGATACCGTTTTAATGGAAAACCGCCTCTTTCAAACATTGGTGTAGCTTCTATATTAATAGGAGTTTCATACAACTCCATCCAATGTCGTTAAAAAGGGAGCACAGCAATGCTGCACTCCCCTTTTATGTAATCGGCTTACGCCTCAGGCTCGATCAAACCATATTTTCCATCTCTACGCTTATAAACAACACTTGTTGATCCATTCACGGCGTCGGAAAAAACAAAGAAGTTGTGGCCAAGCATGTCCATTTGTAGAATGGCCTCTTCGGCATCCATCGGTTTCAAGTTAAACCGTTTCTTACGGACAACTTCAAGTTCATCTGATACAGGCTCTTCTTGCTCGAGTGGTTCGAGCTCATTTTTAAACATATATTTCAAGCTTCCCTCTTGGCGAAACTTGCGATTAACTTTAGTTTTATGCTTTCGAATTTGTCGTTCTAATTTTTCAATGACACTATCAATTGCTGCGTACATATCATTGTGAACCTCTTCCCCGCGCAACATTAACTGAGGCATTGGAATTGTGATCTCAATAATGTGCTGGTTGTTTAGCACCTGCATTTTAACATTGACATCGGCAACCGGAGTTGTATCAAAATAACGTTCAAGCTTCCCAACTTTCTTCTCAACATAGTCTCGTAAAGCTGGAGTTATTTCTAAGTTTTCACCTCGAATGTTGTAGTTCATAAAAACTCCTCCTTTTCTATGTACTTACTTCTATTTACCCCAATCGAATTCCTTCTTAAACATTAAAAAATGTGTCGATTTTGTTACTTATTTCCATTTTCCACACGTGCAAAAGGGAAGTGCATCCTTTTGAAAGGCTGGTTTGCAATGGCTTCTCTCGCTGCGCGGCACTGCCTCTGGAAAATCAAAAAGGAAGAAAGGCGGAGTTGTGCAATGGCTCCACACGGCGTCCGCCTTTTGAGAAGAGCACTCAAAAGGCTAAAAACACAACGCCGGCTCCACTCATTGCTTAGTTTTACCGCCAAAGGGAAGTACACCCTTTGGCGGGTAAAACTAAAAAGCTCATCTCAGTTAACCTGAGATGAGCTGTATGGTTTTAGCTATGATTCATTTCCTACCCAGGAATGTGAATTAAAGCTTAACTACGTTCGCAGCTTGTGGACCACGTGCGCCTTCAACAATTTCAAATTCTACATCTTGACCTTCGTCTAAAGACTTGAATCCTTCAGAGTTGATAGCTGAGAAATGTACAAATACATCGTCCCCATCTTCGCGCTCGATAAATCCAAAACCTTTTTCTGCGTTAAACCATTTTACTTTTCCTTGCATGCTTTCACATTCCCTTCGTAACTAAATTACTGTGGTTCTTTTTTCCACACATTTACTATAACAGCGCTCTCACGCCTTTGTCAAACGCTTTAACGTCTGACATCTCGCCAAAAAACAACATTTCACAGATGTTCATGTCGAATGATGTAATCGGTTTCATTATCTATCTTTTGTTTTATTTTTTAGCGAGAACTGCCCACAAATGTTTAAGGAATTTAGGTTATTTCCAAATAAATTCCTTTACTATGTATAATAACCTGACAAGTTTATTGTATTCATTAAAATAACTTAGTAATATAAAAACAAGAAATTACAAAAACTAACAAGACCTTACATATAAATACCCAGATCTTTATAACTAACGCCCCACTACTAGCTTGCGTGCCACCTGCCCTACAGATTCCTTTACACGAGCCCTCGCTAGTTCTTATGTACACCGACTCTGCAAAGAGATGGTGTACATTTTTTATTTCTATCCATTGTCACTATAATCGTGTTCGAATATTTGGTAAAATAAGGTGTTGCCAATAGATTCAAGGGGGAAACTGAATGGATAAATTTAAAAAAGGGATCGTAGCATTGTGTATTAGCGCTCTCCTTGCAGCTTGTAATGAAACCGAGCCGGTTATTACTCAACAAGAGGAAGAGCCTACAGTAGAAGAAATAAAAGAAAACACTAGAGATGGACTCTCTGTTACTGATATCTTGCAACAATCCATTAATGTGATGGAAAATATTGAAAGCCTTTCCTCAAACTTAGACGTTACGCAAGAGTTAATCTTTCCTAATGAAGAAAGTTACGTAGCTACTAGTACTTTGTACATAGAAATGATACAAAAACCTTTAGTTATGTATCAAAGGAATGTAATGGATGTACCAGAAATGGGCAAATTAGAAACTGAACTTTATATGGTTGAAGATGGCGTTTATTATAAAGATGCAATTGAGGATGTTTGGTTTACTTATCCAGAAGACTTTACCCAAGAATTACGTGGACTTGATGAAACACAAATGAGTCCAGCAGAGCAGCTTGAATTACTAACTCGACACACTGACTATCTAGCCTACTCAGAAGATGACACTCATTATATTTTAACGATTAAAGGATCTAATGATTCCCTTCAGATATTTGCAGAGGAAATAAATGATTTGGTACTTGATGAAATGACAACTGACATAGAGCAGCTTATGACGGTTGCTTCGATCCAAGATATCGATTATGAGCTTTATATTGAGAAAGAAACGTTCATACAAACAGAAATGAAAATGAAGATGTCTCTTCAGTTAGAAATAAAAGAAGAATTAGTGGAAATTCAATCAACCATTCATGCAACATTTGATCACTTTAATGATATTTCATCGATCATAGTTCCTCCTGTAATTGTAGAGAATGCAGAAGAATATAATCCTTATGCTGATTTAGATAATCTTGAAGATTTGGAAGAGCTCGAAGAAGGTACAACCGAATAACGATGATTAAGAGGGCACGGAAAAAGGTTTCTTTTTACCTTTTTCCGTGCCCTCTTTTTTGACTCTCTATTTTACGCTTATTGCTTTTCTTCAAGCCAAAGAATACTAGTCACTCCACGAGGATAATACTTACTGCCCGCTATTTCACCTGAGATGATTTGATCGCTCCAGCTCCACACAGATAATGTTGGATGCGTCAACCATTCGACATGAGCCGCGTCTGCTTTTGCTCCCTTTTCATCCCAATCCCAACTAAGAATCTCTCGTGCGATAAATTGGTTTAAATAAACTTTGCTTAGCCATGAGTTATTGCTCGTTGAGGAAATTTTCCAACCGCCATCTTCAAACAAACAAACTCCATCTGTTAATACAGTCTCTAAATGTTGCTTTAGCGTCTGAATATATTCCCCAAATCGTCCATCTACTTCAAGTGCCTCATGACAATTTGTATAATACGGGAAAATTAAGCCTTCAATCGCTGGGATGATTTTTGAATCATTTCCTTCTCCGATTACAGCTGGAATATAACCATCTGGTGTCATATGACTCACAATCGTGCTCGCACATTTTTCTGCTTGCGCTCCTGATGCTTTTGAAAGTTCATCCTTTCCGCTTTCAGCAAACAATTTTTCAAGAGCAACATACGAGGCCCACGTCTTTCCAGCCATATAGATATTGTTTCTTGCTTGCCCAAGTGAAACATCTAAGCTGTCATAGGTTGTAATTTCAGCTCCACCCATACAACGAGTTGAATCAAGCGCCATAATGCCGTTACGTTTTTCTGGATCAGGATGGTCGCGGTTTACCATACTGTGAAAACAAGCTTCCACGATGTCCATATTTGTAGTCAGCCATTCTTTGTCACCTGTTTGCTCGACGTAAACCGTCGCACATAACACCCAGTTTACAAGTTGTTCATGCGTCATATGCGAGAAGCAACCATTCAATCCATATAACTCATAGGAAGAATAACTGGGTCTTGAGATCGTATTGGCCACCCCCATATCATGGGTAAAGCTAATCCCACCTGGATATTCTTTTTCATCACCAGGAAAACGGACTTTATCTTCGTAACTAAATCGTTCAATAAACATATCAAGTTCATTTCTGACCGTCCATGGGTTCATCTTTAATTCAAAGAACAGTTGGTCGACCGTCAAATCAAATGTATTCATCATTCGGTACTCGCCTTCATTAACAACCCAAAACGGTTCGCCACTTGCTTCAAGAAACTGCGTTGACCCATAATAACTGCGAATCGAATGAGCCATCATAAATTTCTGATCATCCGATAAATTAGCCTCAGCTACCATACGGTTTGCTTGCTCTGCTCGCTTTGTGATAGCTTCAAAATTTTTGAAGGTGTACGTAGCTACTTCCTCGATATTTTTGAAATAACGAGTATAGTAATAAGAGGCATCCATCCCTGCTGTCACAAGCCCACCACGATAAAAGCTAATAGCAAAACGATACGTTTTCTTTGTACGTGCAGGAACATCCATCACTAAAGCACCGAGTGGCCCTAATCCGAACGTCCAGTTTTCCTTTAGAGTGGCAAGGAGAATGTTTTCCATACTAAAGTGCATCGCAGAGCGAACATCTGGATCATCCGACGTAATCGCTGTCAGCCGGCCTTGACCAATACCAGCAAGTCCTTCACACGTATCATCTAATCGACGCATCGAGCTATATGGATCACTGCCTTGATAGCCTAAGAAGGCTCGTCTCTTTTTATCACTTTGTCTGTTATCAATCGTCAGCTCTGCTACAACAGATGGAACGATTGTCAGTTTCATCTCTTCTTCTTGCGCAGTTGCTGGATCTGGTACTGATGCTGCTTGGGAATAAAGTGTAAATTCGATATCACCTGCACTCCAGGAATCAGTTCCTAATTGAAACATACGTGTTACCTCATCCTCGGCAAATGGGAAAATGATACGCGGTTTGTTTTGATCCGGGTCTGGATTTTCCATATCATATCGCTTACTTTCATCATCCGCTGGAACAAAAAACGGCAATGCATCATATGTCCCTTCGTTTTCAGCTGATTCTAAGCCAATATACACATTCTTTTTAGGCGAACGCCCAAGCTCTAAGTCAAACCCTCCACCATCTTTGGGAAATCCTAGCGTAAAGCTAGAAAATGACCCAATCGGTGAGTGATGTGCATTAAAAAATTGGTTTTTCACGATCAAACCCCTACTTTCTTCAGAATTGATTTTACGCCAGTCTTATCCTTTTACAGAACCAGCTGTAATTCCTTCGACGATCCGGTTACTTAAGACAAAGAACGCTAGCAAAATTGGAATAATACTAATCATTAATGTAGCTCCAATTGCTCCCCAATCTGTTGAATATTGACCGATAAAGTTTTGAATTCCAACAGTAAGTGTTTTGTATTGATCCGAGCTAATGAATGTATTAACGAAGATAAACTCATTCCAGTTATAAATCATGTTAATAATCGCTGTTGTAGCAACGACCGGTGCTGTCATCGGCAAAATAATTTGGAAAAACATGCGATGAATCGAACAACCGTCCATGATTGCTGCTTCTTCCACTTCACGAGGCAATGTGTAATAAAACCCTAGTAAAATCATCATCGTTAACGGTAGATTAAAAGCGGTATACGTTAGAATAATCGCTAATGGATGATCCATTAAATTAATGTTTGTAAAGAAACTAAAAAGCGGAATTAATGTAGAGTGTACCGGGATCATAAGTCCAACCATAAACAGTCCAAGTACAGGCTTTTTTAGCTTCCAGTTCATTCGAGTAATAGCATACGTTACAAAGCTTGCTAGTAACACAGTTAGAATAACAGCCGCTGCTGTAATCCATACACTATTGAAAAAATAGAGACTTATATTTCCTTCTGTCCATACCTTTGCATAATTCTCCCACTTTGGTGACGTTGGAAGCGCAAAAGCTGGCAAGTTAAAGACTTCCTGATTATCTTTTAATGAGAATAATAATAACCATAGTAAAGGAAGAACTTGAACAACAGCTACTAAAACTAATAAGACATATAAAATCCCTAATGTTACTCGCTGAAAGATCGTCTTTTCCGACGACTTTACCTGTTTATTAGGTTGAATTTTTGTTTTTCTCGCACTTAATACTTTTTCCATCGTTCTCCCTCCTTTAATATTGAAGTTCCTCTTTTGATTCTGTCGCCTTACGAATCCCCCAAGTGACAAGCAAACAAATGACAAGTAAAGCAAAACCGATGGCACTACCATAACCAAAGTCATTCGTACGGAATGCTAGTTTATACATATACGATGCCATAACCTCACTGGCTCCGTTTGGTCCTCCATCTGTCATAACATAAATCAAGTCAAAGTATTTCAATGAACCAACCACTGCTAATACGATTGTAACTTTGATAACACCAGCAATTAATGGCATTTTAATCTTATAAGCAATTTGCCATGGTGTTGCTCCATCAATACGTGCTGCTTCCACGAGCGATTCAGGAATGTTTTTCAATGCTGCATAATAGATCAAAATATAGAAGCCTGCATATTGCCAAATAATCGGAATAAATATCGCACCAAGGACAATTGACGAATCCGATAACCATAATGGAGGATTCTCAACTCCAAGTGACATAAGGAAACTATTCATAACCCCATTTGATGGGTGATAAATTCTCATCCATAACTGTGCGATCGCAACAGATGATAAAAGCATTGGAATTAAATAGATTTTCCTAAATAAATTCGCTCCTTTAATTTTCCCTGATAAAACAACCGAAACGAGTAAATATCCACCTAAACTTAAGACTGAAAACAAGGCAAGTAAAAATGAATGGTACGCACTTTTCCAAAACATTGAATCTGTCAGTAATTTTGTATAATTGGCTAAGCCAATAAACGTCTTTTCTCCAATTCCATCCCATTTCATTAAGCCGTAATACCCCGTCATCACAATTGGGATGTACACTAATGCCAAGATTAGAATCAAAGCTGGAAGTACATATAGGGCAATGACTTTTTTATCGGACATAACTCTATTCATAACTTTCTCTCCTTCCTTAATTGAAGCATAGAAAAATTTGGCTGCCGCCAGAATCCTTCCAACAGAATATTGAATTTCATTTACAATCGAAAATAGAATTCTGGCGAAAGCCCTAGTTTCCCTTACCTGTACCGTTACTTTCTCAATTTAGGAGTAAGAGAGTACTCTTAGAGGCACCCTCTTACCGCTAAAATACTTACTCTTCTTCTGCAGCTAGAGCTTCTTCATGCGTTTTTGCAAAGTCTTCTGGTGATACTTCATTTCCGAACAATGATTGAATCATGTTCAAGTGTGTTTCTGCTACACCTGAGCTCATTTGTACATCCGCAAATAATGTAATATTTGTTGCGCCGTTTAACTCATCCAATACTTCAATAAATAGGTCAGGTAAATCAACCTCGTCAGTGTTCACTTGCGTAGCTGGAATAACCCCTGCATCCGCTACAGCTTGCTGACCCCATTGTTCAACAAAGTATTTTACAAACGCTTTAGCTTCGTCTTTCACATCTGAATTTTCAGCAACGAATAATCCTACACCAGGTCCACCAACCCAGCTATTTACATCACTTTCTGCCCCTTCAATCGTTGGAAATTTGAAGAATCCAACATTATCTCTAAACTCTTGAGGAATATCCTCATTCATTGTGAAATTCGGTACTTCCCACGAACCAATCAAATACATTGCAGCGTTTTCATTTAAGAATTCAGCTTTTGCTTCTTCATTCGATAAACCATTAAATCCTCTGTTAAACGCATTCATTTCTACTAGCTTGCTAACTTCACCAGCCGCATCAACCAATGCCGGATCCTCAAACGAACCAGAACGGTCAATTGCTGCGTTTAATGCTTCCTGTCCACCAAGGCGATCCGCTAAATACATATACCATAATGAACCTGTCCAACGATCTCTGTTTCCAAGTGCAATTGGTGCAACACCGTTACTTGCAAGTGTTTCTACAACATGAAGGAACTCTTCATATGTTTCTGGAGCTTCTAGACCGTGCTCTTCAAAAATTGCTTTGTTATAAAATACAGGTGCGATATTTAACTCAAGTGGCAATCCATACGATTGATCATCTTTCGCATACGCTTCAACCGTACCTGCTACAAATGACTCTGCTAACCCGTCTTCTGCTAAAATGTCATCAAGCGGAGCAAATAAATTTCCCTTTACATAAGGATCCATAAACCCTGCCGGCCACGTCATCCCTACATCAGGTAACTGATTAGAAGATGAAACAACTTGTAATTTATTCTTGTACTGCTCATTTTGTAACACTTCCTGCTTTACAGTAACACCAGGATTTTCTTCCTCGAATTGAGCAATAATGTCATTCACGATTCTATTTTGTTCAGCCGAACTTCCCGTAGGCCATAAGTGCATAAAATCAATAGTAACGTCCCCATTAGAAGAACCACTATTTTCACCTGATTCACTTGAACTATCAGTACCAGACCCACCACAAGCGGTCAAACCCAACGCTAACGCAACTGCAAACAAACCTGTAAACGCTTTCTTAAACATCTTAACTCCCCCTTGCTTTTCTTTAACTTCTATTTCATTCTAGCAGTTAAACCGCTTACAAATAAGGTAACGGAGATTGGATGAAATTCCACTTATATTAGATAAACTTGCCCCCCGCCAAATAAACAAGTAAGAAAACAATCACCTGTCCCCCCTCACACTCGACCGAAGTTTGACAATCCAGCGGGGGGCTTAGTTTATCTTACCTCCC
>NZ_JAXBLX010000074.1:0-14172 GCF_037027555.1 Halalkalibacter kiskunsagensis
ATTCAAGTATATAAAAAAATACCTGTAGATAAAACACTCTTTTTCAAGTGTCCTAACTACAGGTACCATATTATTTTCAGTGCCCTCTTTTCTTAATTCACTGGCTTATAGTTAACATCCTGAGTATACCGATTTGTAGCATTCCAAAGTAAAAATTCATCGATTCCTTGTTCATTTAGCGCTCGAATTTGAGCTTCCACTTCTTCCTTACCGTAACTCTTGTAGTTCCCTGAACCTAACCATGATGCAGTAAAATCTTGAATCCAAGGTCTAGAAACTGGCGGATCGTCTAATGCTCCTAACACTTCATTTTCTACCTTCGCGTATTCTTTTGTTAATTCATACGGATGGAGATCTGGTTTAGAAATTCCAAAATAAGGTGTCCAATGACTTGGATAAATCATTGATGAGATAACATCTACATTCTCTGAAATCTTCGAGAAATTCTGTCCTATTCCAGGTGCTTCTGTAATCGTCGCTGCATACCCGAAAATATCAACCGAAACATCTATATTATAAGGAGATAATTGCTCCCTTGCATAAGCGACAAAATCTGTAACCGCCTCAACTCTTTTTTTTATATTGTCTTCGCCCTCTTTATAATCTCCAGTATCGTAGTCCAGGATTTCATCGCGACGTTCAAACCCTTCCGGAAAACGAACATAATCAAACTGTATTTCTTTAAACCCTATTTTTGCAGCTTTTTCTGCAATAGCAATGTTGTAATCCCATACTTCTTTCAAAAAAGGATTCACAAATGCTTCCCCACGATTATTTTTCCATATTTTTCCATTTTCTTTAAACGAAAGCTCTGGTTTCTTCTCAGCTAGTACTGTATCTTTAAAGACAACAATACGAGCAATAGGATACACTTCATTCTCCTCTAATGTTTCCATCAATTGTTCAGTGCTGCCAATAAAATTTTTAGAAATATCGAAAAATGGTGAGTCATTATCTGGACGATAAGTTAAATAACCATGGTCATCTTTAATGTCAATTACCATCGCATTCAAATCAGTCGAATTGATCAACTCGAGCAATGAAGTAAAACGCTGCCCTCCCGCAGAGTTTCCTGTTACGTAAATCCCCCGCACCCCGTCCTCTGGATAGATAAAAGAATACCCTGTGTCATATTCAAATCGAGCTACCTGGTCAGGCAAATCTAATTTCGTCTTCGTTACTTCCTTATGTTGATGGTCTCTTGCCTTGTTCGACTCTGTTTCTTCTGCTTGTACAGAAAATGGTGCCACAACGAAGCCAAAGATACAAAGCATGAGCACAAACATCAAATTTCTCCTCATGTATGTCTCACAACCTTTTCTTTTGGTTTTGTGTTCACATTTTTATTGTATGTATTAATCTTCATCTTTAGCATCCCAATCTTCTGGGATAGGCTCCTCCGCTTCAAGTTCTAACTGTTTTCGCTTAAGATCAAGCTGCTCTTTATGCCATAAGAAGTTTTCACGATTCACCAAATAATTTTCTCCATCAAATACCGTCTTTAGTTGTCCGCGCTTTATTTGATGATGAATATAGTCTTCTGGTAGTTCTAAATACGCCGCCAGCTCTGAAATGGTCACATACATGTTATTCCCTCCCACCAAATTATAACGTTATTAGTCAAATGTTGTCATCATTAGATTATCTTAGTAAGTAAATATAAAAACAAAAAAAGTAAAGCAGAAGCTGTCTTACATAGTCAGCTTCTGCTTTTAGGATTATATTGGTAATACAAAAAGCATTATTAGAAAGAAATGAAAGATCGACCCAGCAAGAACAAAAAGGTGCCATATTGCATGGTGAAATTTAAATCCTCGCCACACATAGAAAATCGTTCCTACTGTGTAACATATACCTCCAACAAATAGCAAGGCAGTTCCAGCTGGGGGAAGGGTTTCAACAATTGGCTTAATTGCAAAAATCGCAAGCCACCCCATCGCTATATAAAAAATGGTGGACATAAATAAAAACTTTTTCACGAAGAAAATTTTAAAGACTACTCCAATAGTAGCTATCCCCCAAACAATACCGAATAATGTCCATCCAAGTGTTCCTTGTACGACAATAAACAATAAGGGCGTATAACTACCTGCTATAAACAAATAAATTGAAGCATGATCAAAGATCTCAAATAAATCTTTTACTTTTCCTTTTGGAAATGCATGAACCATTGTTGAAGAAAAATAAAGTAAAAGCATCGTTACTCCATATATCGTGAAACTTACAACATGCCAAGCTGAGCCATATATACTTGAGTAAACAACAAGTAAAACAAGCGCCACAACACTTAGTAACGCTCCAATACCATGTGTAATCGCGTTGGCTATTTCTTCGCCTTTAGAAAATGTATGTGTTGTTGCCATGGAAAACTCCTTTCTAAACTTCCTTTAATTCATTATACACCTAAAACCCAATAGGTTCTAGCCCATTCTTCAAACAAATAGTTGCTTTCTTGACAGTAAATCTATATAATAGTTGAAATATACTTTTTTACAGGAAGATTTCTTAACAACCATAATATGAAGGAGGAATGTGACGTGAGACATGTTACATTAGTTCAATTGTTCGATCACCCGATTACACAAAAATATGTGAAACGCTCCGGGATGGCTCATGCGGTTGCTTGTGCTTATCATGCATTTCGTTTAGCCACTCAACAAGGAGTTGACCCTGACCGTGCAACGAAGGCTGCATTCCTTCACGATATCGGGCATTACACTTGGTACCGGGATGGAAAATGGGATTATGATTTATATAAAGAATATGATATTCATGCCATTAAAGGCTCTGAACGAGCTCATAAGTTACTCATACGTCTTGGTGAGCACCCTCGTACAGCAAAAGAGATCGCCTTAGCAATTTTGCTACACACTGATTCTTACTTACCAAATGGCTATTTGGAACTTAATCCCCTTCAGCACGTTGTTGCTATGGCAGACGAAGCCGATGAAGAACCAGGAGGCGAACATCATTACCGTACTATTTCTGATTTGCGAGCTAGGCGCATGCTTCAATTGCTTGATAAGAAAATTGAAGCACAACTTAATCTGGATTACCTTGAACAATCAATGTAAATATTATGTTGACTCTAACTACGATTTCTGTGGACTAGTTAAGATAGTTCGGTTCGAGTCAACATGTATAAAATTGAATTGACGTTACAGGTAAACTCATGCTACATTGAAGATAAAGACAATTAAATACCCTAAAAAGGGGAGTAGCGACCAATTGGTCAATGAGCCGTCATTACAGTGAGTAACTCACTCGGTTCGTTGAGCTTTGATTCTTTCAAAGTACGCAAGACCTTTTTATGAGAGTCTCGATTTAAGGGCAGACTTTCATAAAAGGGTCTTTTTTGTGTTAAATTTTTTTTGGGGGAGGAATTTTATAAATGGTCTTTATTGGCTTTATTGTAGCTGCTATTATCACCGTTTTAGCTGCCATTAAGTTGTCTACATATGCTGATACCATTGGAGAAAAGACATCTTTAGGAGGTATGGTCGTTGGCACCCTCTTACTTGCAGGTGCCACGTCGCTACCTGAGGTTACAACTAGCGTGTCTGCTATTGTACTTGACAGTCCTGATATTGCAGTCGGAAATGTGTTTGGTAGTAATATGTTTAATTTGTTAATCATTGCTAGCTTCGACTTGTATTTTCGTAAGCAGCAGATATTTAAAAACGCTGAGCAATCACATATTTACACAGCAAGTATTGGGTTATTGTTGGCCGTCGTCTCTCTGCTAGCACTTTCCATAAAGCTTGATTATGCACTCCTAGGAATCGGCATAGACATCTGGGTTTTAATAACGATTTACGGCATTGGCATGTGGCTTGTATCTTATCTATCCAAAAAGAACGTGCAACAACCCGTTTCAGAGCCAGAAGAATACAATATGTCAGCCATTCCTTTAAAACGAGCTATTATTGGATTTGTTATTGCAGCACTAGTGATTATGGGGGCCGGAACGTTGTTAACTGTAACAGGGGATCAAATCGCAGTTATAACGGGTCTTGGAGCGAGTTTTGTAGGGAGTTTCCTTATCGCTGCAACTACTTCATTACCAGAAGCAATTGCTGTACTTGTAGCTTTACAGTTACGAAATTTCAACCTAGCTATTGGTTCAATTTTAGGTAGTAACTTATTTAACATTTTAATCTTAGGAGCTTCTGATATATTCTACCGTAAAGGTTCAATTATTGCTGCTGTTTCTAACGTTCATCAAATTACTGCTGCAGCAGTTGGCATATTATCAGTCGTTATCCTATATGCACTAATCCGAAAACCTAGAGAGTCAACCATTCGATATGCTTTGCCATCATTATTTCTCGTTATTCTCTATTTCGTTTCATCTTACCTAATTTTCATACAATAGAGCATAAACTTCACTTTAACTAGAAATAACAAAGGGTGTTTGAAAGAAGCTACTGAAAAAAGGTTGCTTTTTACCTTTTTCAGTGGACTTTAAGCAATGAGCATTGCCGTTTTCTGATTTTAAAAAGTCCGCTATGAGTAGGGTTACTCATAGCGGACTTTTTCAGTGGCTTCACTTGAAACAAGTCTAATGAACCTTTCAAACACTCTCGATGTTTTGTATGCACTCTTTATTGAAACAAAACTAAATCCTCCATTAAATCAAATGTTAACCCTCCATTTATTCTTTGGATAATCACACCTTGTTCATCAATGACGATGGTTGTAGGTATCCCAATAATTTGATACTTTTTCATTGTTTCTCCATCTACATCGAGTAGTGGATCAAAGGATGCCCGAAAATGCTGAAGGAATGGTTTTATCTCTGCTTTGCTTTTTTCTTGACTCGTCATATTAATAGCTAAAAAAGTTGCACCTTTCTCTTTTAACCGTTTTTCCATTTCTACAATCACTGGCATTTCTTCTTGGCAAGGGTGACACCATGTCGCAAAGAAATTTAGTACTATAGGCTGTCCGATATAGTCATCAAGTGAAACTTGCTGTCCATTAAGAGTTGTCAGTTCAATAGGAAGAGCTTCTTGCCCGACTTGTACTCCTGGTTGAATAGATGCAGCAACCGACTCTTCTAATTGTTGAAACACACTGTCAGATTGACTATACATAAACCCAACTCCACATAAAAGAAAGATCAGAATACTTCGGTAAAACGCTTGCTTCTTTTTCATGGATCACGCCTCTTTTCGTTCTAATTCAAGATTGTTATAATGTAGCGTATGTCCAAATGACCAAAATCATGCGAAAAGAGGAAAATGCTTTGTCCAAAATTCAAATAATGCAGTTAATTGCTGTTATTTCACTCGTTATTTTTGTATTCATATCTTATCAAAATGATACGACCATCTCTTGGCTTTTTTATGTCCTAGCTATTATTAATGTAGTCTTATGGATTTTAAGGTTATTAGAACGAAGAAAAACTGATTGAGATAACGTGTAATAGAGGATGTTCAAAAAGGAAAACCACCTTTTTTTCATTTAGGCAATGGCTTCTCTCGATGCGCGCAGGGTCTAAGAAACCCCTACTTAAAACCCTGCATCGGCTTCGCTCATTGCTACGAGGGTGTTCAAAAAGGAAAACCACCTTTTTGAACACCCTCTTGCATGTTTTCTTTGAGTTTCGTACATATTATTTGTACAGCAAATTCTAAACAAGGAGGTATATTTATGAATCATCTGCTAGCGAAAGTTAAGGAATTTAGCTATCAATTTTTAGATCTCCTCTTTATTTTAGAGTACGAAGATATGCATAAAGACAAGAAAGCGACCAAGAATCAAGATAGCCTGGAGCCTTTATCTGAATCAAAACCTTCTATAAATTAATTGACATGTCACCAAAAAGATCTAATCGTAACGGACTTACGATTAGATCTTTTTGGTTATAGCATGACATGAAAGGCATCCTTTTTAATAGAAACAGCAGTAGGAGTTTGACCCATCATTTCACCATCAGCCGTAACGTAAAGGGGTTCGTCACTGTCAACGTGAATTGATTCTACTTGAATATAGTCAACTCCGCTCATTGAAACATGCTTCCCTTCAAATACATTTGCAAGTATAAATAGTAACCGCCATTTAGGAAGGCTATGAATGATACACATATCTAATTTTCCGTCGTCACTCATTGCATTAGGACAGATTTTTATCCCCCCACCGTAAAATGCGTGATTAGCAATCGCAATTAACCATACTTTCTCGAAAACTTTCTCTTCATTATTTAACGTAAGTCGAATAGATGATGGCTTATACGTTAAGAGTACTTTTAAAATAGTTAGAAAATAAGCCATTCCTCCAAACCATTTTTTCATTTTCATTTTGTTTACTTCATCTGCTACTTTTGCATCGAATCCAATGCCTACAACTGTCATACAATGTCGGTCACCGATCTCTAACAAATCAATTTTCTTTTGTTCATTTTTTAATAATTTCTCAACTTCTTTAACATAATCTTTTGTAATTCCGCGTGCTCTTGCATAATCATTTCCTGATCCTGTTGGAATCACACTAAAAGGCACCGAAGTTCCAATCAGTTGGTTCATGATTTCATGGATCGTTCCATCCCCTCCTAGTGCTACAACTGCGGTGATATTCTTTTTAGATTGTAGCAATTTAGTAAGATACTTTACTACGTCGTCTTTGGTATCCGTAATTAAAACATCATATTCTACGTTCTTTTCGTTCAACATTTTCTCAATTTCAATCCAAACTTTTACAGAGCGTCCTTTCCCCGAAGTTCGATTAACAAGAAAATAATACAAGTGCCACACGCTCCTTTTTGCTCGTAGTCTTTCCAATAGTCTACTCAATATACGATGATATTCATTCCAATTTTAAAGGAAAAATATGAATAATATACTTTATTTTGCACAAATTACAAGTAATTAAGTACGTTCTGCCATATATACGTAAGGAGGTGATAGAGATGAATGCATTGCAATTTAATTTTACTATTCCAAAGTATATATTTACGAAAACAATCGGTCGCTGGTTTCCTTCTGTTCATTGGAACCCACTTTTTTCCTGTCTGATATGGGGAGAAACAGAAGAACCGACACTCCCAAATGACGACTGGGCAAAAATCAAAGTAAAATATGGTGGCATTTGTGGCAGTGACATGAATTTATTGTTTCTTCATGACAGTCCAACTACCTCTCCGTATGTTTCCTTTCCTTTCACCATCGGACATGAAGCAGTTGGCAAAATTTCAGAAGTAGGGAAAAAAATTAGTCATCTGCATGAAGGGCAAAGAGTTGTTGTCAATCCAGTTTTATCTTGCGAAAGCCGGGGGTTAAATCTATGCCCTGCATGTGAACGAGGCGACGAAAGCTTATGCCAACAAAAAACAAAAGGATCAGTAGAATCAGGATTACTGATAGGAGCTTGCAAGGATACGGGAGGTAGTTGGAGTCCTTATTTTGTTGCCCATAAAAGTCAAATAATCCCTCTGCCAGATGAAGTAAATGACCTTAACGGAGTATTAATTGAACCTTTCAGTTGCGCGTTACATGCTGTATTACGTAATCCACCCAAAGCAGAAGACAAAGTATTAATCATTGGAGCAGGGGTAATCGGACTCTCTGTTGTTGCTGCGATTAAAGCACTTGATTTTTCATGCAACGTTTCTATATTAGTTAAGCATCCTTTCCAAGGTGAAATGGCAAAAACGCTTGGAGCAGATAATGTACTATATTTAGATGAATCTTATGTGACTAATACAGCTGATGCTCTTGGCGCGGAGACTTTAAAGCCTTTATTTGGTCCAGAAGTCATTCAAGGAGGCGCAAATATTGTTTATGAATGTGTCGGAAAAAAGAAAAGTGTTACAGATGCTCTTCGATTTTCCGAAAGCGGCGGGACGGTTGTTCTACTTGGGTTGGCTAGTATTATGAAACAAATTGATTGGACGACTGTCTGGTTAAACGAATTAACGATTAAAGGTTGCTTTGCTTATAGTACAAACGAGTTTGAAGGGCAGAGAATGAATACTCTTCAAATTGCCATTGAATTAATGAAAAGAGGAAAAGTTGATCTATCACCTCTTATTACCCATCAATACCCTCTTCATGACTATAAAATAGCTTTCAATACGATCACGAAAAGAAACCGTGAAAATGCTTTGAAAGTTATTTTCAACCATGATCAAACTACTGTTGGAGGTTAGCTATGAAAAACTTTATGTTAAGTTCAAACGCAACTAGTCCCTTTCTACAACAATTATCAAAAGGACTAGTGTCAACCTTTTCAAAGAATGGTTTTACGTATACAGATAATCCAGATGATCCTCTTAAACTCGTCTTTCATTTTGTAACTGAAGACAATATCAAGCCATTTCGTCGTAAAGCACAAGCAACATTTGTTGTTGCTGTGCTTGAAAGCAATGGACAACCTTATGATCTTTTTACAGAAGTGTATCCTTTTCTCATTCGCTCTTTAGCCAACCATTTTATGTATGTGAATCACCGTTTTGGCAAGACAGATGTCCATTTTTTAACTCCTGAGCAAGGCTGTTATTCGCTCACGTTTAATCAAGGTGATGATGAACAGGAATTTCTAGACAAAATATACAAGCGCCTAGAGCCGTTAACTTGCTCTAGATTGGTCATTGACAATCAATTTTCTGAAGATCTCCCTAAACAACTTTGGAAAGGTGATCGAGTTACGACTGAATTAAGTCAATCTGGCAAGAAACTAGATGATATGGATTTACTCCCTGCTCCATTTCCATTAGATCAGTATTTAAGTGAAAGAGACATGCGCCACTTAAATAAACTTTATGGTCTTGGTGGCTTAAGTTATGGGAACTTAAGTGCAAGAAGTGATGAAGATCATTTTTGGATGAGTGCAAGTGGAATTAATAAAGCGAATATGAAGGAAATCGGAAGAGATATCCTTTATATTAAAGGATATAATAATACCGAGAATCATATCGAAGTTAGCATCCCGCCGAATGTAACCCCAAAACGAGTATCAGTTGATGCGATTGAACATTGGATGATTTATAAAGAGCATCCCGATGTTGGTGCCATTGTTCATGTTCACGCTTGGATGGACGGTATACAAGCAACAGAAATCAATTATCCTTGTGGTACACTTGAACTCGCCGAAACAGTTGCTTCATTAATTAGAGAATCTGACAATCCTTCAGAAACCATTATCGGCTTAAAAAATCATGGATTAACAATTACAGGTCCATCACTTGAGAATATTTTCAATCGAATTGAAGGAAAAATCCAGCGCCAAGTTCCAATGTCTTAAAATATAAAAGGGTGACCTTCTAATTTGAATGTCACCCTTTTATAGAACTTGTTCTGTTCGAACTAATTGTTTAATTACATGAGCTATATGCTTTGCCGCATCTGGCTTTTTCAGTTTTTTCGCATTTAATACTAGCTGCTTGTATGTCTCTTCATCAAATAAAATCCCCTGCAAAAGCTCTGATATTTCTTCAATACTTTCAGCTTTAACTGCTGTTCCAAAGTCCATTAAAAACTGTGCGTTATCTTCTTCATGCCCTGGAACCGGTTGGTAAATTAAGATCGGTGTTTCACAAGCAAGCGCCTCAGACATGGTTAGTCCACCTGCTTTTGATACAACAATATCACTCGCCCGCAAATACTTCGTAAACTGTTCTGTATAGGGGATGACATGAATACGATGCTTACTATCATATTCATTAATTTTCTGTTCAACTCGCTTATTTGTTCCTGTCATACATAATATTTGTAGCTTTTCATGAATCGATTCTAGGGAATGCAAAATTTCTTCGTACTTACTAAGACCTAACCCTCCACCTGTAATAAGCACCGTTTTTTCATCAGGTTGTAGCTTTAAATCATTCCTTATCTTCCATCTTGGAATATTTATATCTGGTGTCTCTTTAATTGGTATACCTGTACAAAACAACTGTTCAACTGGCAAATTATGTTCAAAGGCAAAATGATCGATATGAGGAGAAGCAGTAAAATACCCATCAATCTCTGGTCTTACATAAGCCGGATGAAGATACAAATCTGTTATTACTGTATAAAGTGGTAAAGACAAGTTTTTCCTTTTCTTTAGTTTTGCTAAAAAAGCAGTAACAAATGGGTGAGTTGAAATCATGACAGTAGTTCTTTGCATATCTATAATCGAATTCAACCTCGCACAAAAAAATGTTCCGAGTTGATCCAATAACAAAAACCACGAATATTCCTCACTATATCGATATAACCTTCCCCATAAACGTGGGGTTTTTTTTATCATCCGTAAGTAAAGTTCCAAAAATGTTTTGTGTAATATCGGATGGATGCAATGGAAAGTATCAACAATAGTAACTGTTTCGCCTTGTAGTTCAAACTGCTCTTTCAAAGCTTTCGAAGCTTCGTTATGACCATTTCCTATTGAGGCAGAAAAAATGGTTATTTGACTCATAAGCGAACCTCACTTCCTTGAATCATATACAACATGATAAAGTTAGTGTTAACTTTTTCTTAAAGAACATTCATTATCTTATTTAAAAAAACCGAAGCACAAAACAAACGAACGATTACCTATTTTTTTTTCAAACAATCTGATATGATTTGGTGTATATACAATTTGAACTATTGTTAATGGAAGGAATGACAAGAATGAAAACCGTATTTTCAGGGATTCAACCGAGTGGTACGTTAACTCTTGGCAATTATTTAGGAGCGATGAAACACTTTGTTGATATGCAAAATGATTACAATTCTTATTTTTGCATTGTCGATCAACATGCAATTACTGTTCCGCAAGATCGATTAAAGTTACGAGAGAACATTCGCAGCTTAGCAGCATTATACTTAGCAGTCGGCATTGATCATGAGAAAGCAACTCTTTTTATTCAATCCGAGGTGCCGGCACACGCGCAACTTGGTTGGTTAATGCAATGCGTATCTTACATTGGCGAACTTGAACGAATGACTCAATTTAAAGATAAATCAGATGGAAAGGAAGCCGTGTCTTCGGCCTTGCTCACCTACCCACCACTTATGGCTGCTGATATTCTTCTTTATAAAACTGATATTGTTCCTGTTGGAGAAGATCAAAAGCAACATCTTGAACTTACACGTGATCTCGCTGAACGTTTTAATAAAAAATATAACGATATCTTTACGGTTCCAGAGGTTCGAATTCCAAAAGTCGGCGCTCGTATCATGTCATTAAACGACCCAACTAAGAAAATGAGTAAATCAAACCCAAACCCGAAAAGTTATATTTCCATGCTGGATGACGTTGCAACGATCACAAAAAAAATCAAAAGTGCCGTTACAGATACAGAAGGTACCATCCGTTTTGACCGTGCTGAAAAACCAGCTGTTTCTAATTTGCTTTCAATATACTCCCTCTGTTCAGGTGAAACGATTGAAGCAATTGAAGAACGTTACATCGGAAAAGGATATGGCGACTTTAAATCAGACCTTGCCGAGGTTGTTGTTAACACATTGCGTCCAATCCAAGAACGTTATTATGAGCTAATTAATTCAGAGGAACTTGATGACATTTTAGACCATGGTGCCAACAAGGCACACAATGTAGCCTCTCGCATGATGGAAAAAGCGGAACGCGCCATAGGGTTAGGACGCAAAAAGCGTAAATAAATTATTGAGTTATTTTAATATAAAGCAAAGGAAGAACAAAAAAACTCGCTCATATGAGTGAGTTTTTTTCTATGTTTTTCCGGTCAAAATAAAAAAGGACGGAAAAACACCGTCCTTTTTGTTTCTAGTATCCTGCGTTTTTTTTCATAATTTTCCCGACGAAAAATGAAAGTCCGAGTGTTCCTACAAGTAATACAACCGTTAGGATTTGCATTACAGTATATGCAAAGTTATCCATTGTTTCCCCTCCTCTTACAATCAACAGTTCTTCATATATTATAGGAGAGTTCTGAATCATTGTAAATGCCTAAGAAAAAGCACGTTTGGCTATTTCTTAGGCATTAGTATGCATTTTTAAGTTATGTCCTATACTTGTTCACAAACTATTCATTATTTAACACTAGCTCCGTGTTCAAGCTCCCAGAGTTTTTCAAAGAAAGCTTGTCCCCTCACCATTGCTTCGCATAATTGAAGATGTCTGTCAGTCCACCCTGAACGTATTTCTGAATAAAGTTGTTCCCATGCTTCATCTCTCGTTAGCATTTGAATTCTAACATAGTCATTCGGGCTCCATTCTGTATACCAGTATCGAACCTCAGCATCGGTACCTGCTGAATAAAGTTGATCTAACGCCATGTATAATAACTGCTTTAATTGACGTTCTTTTCTCGTTAGACCATTAAGATCTTCTGGATGGGGCGAAAGAATATGATACTCTTTTTCTACATGATCAACCATCTCGAATTGTGTAAATTGATTTTGCTTCAATTGTTCATAAACCATTTGTTCTTGTCTTGGGGTTAATCGACTTTTTCGAATTGGGGTTTTGTACCCCATTGTATCAATTGCAATAATTCTTTCACCATCTGTTGCAATAAAACAATAATCAAGCTGGATACGCGACATATTTTTTCGAAGGTAGCTTTGTTGATGGACCTCAGATAATAATGGTTCTGGTAAATCAGATAAATCATTTTCAATGTAATGGAACAGTTCTACGCTTACAAATACAAGGATCGCTTGATCTAACACTTCTATCCGATCATCACTACGCCATTCATGAAACTCACAAACATTGTAACCATTCTCTTCACCTTCGAACCAATTGACCCATACGTCCCTGATATGGACCATAGAGAACCCCCCTCACTGTAATTCGCTTTGTATCCACAGTATAGGCAGGGGACAACCAGTTTATTCCACACTCTCTCAATTCATTCCAAATTTATTCATGATTTTTTCCGATCGCGATTACGTTTTGTGGGAAATATTATTGAAATAATGATCATCGCAACACCGATTAAGAACAAATAAAATTCAATTCTTTCAATTAAAAATAGTAAATAAGCAGAAAATTGATACCCTGCTATTAATAAATTTAAATAAGCAAGGATACTCACACCACCTACAACCGCCAATGTAAAACCAACCATTAAAAAAAACAATCGAATCATGAGCTATCACGCCAAACGGCTATCATAAGTTTCGCTCCTCTCCTACAGTGAAAATTGAACGTTCAAAAATCAGGTCAGCAGATAAACCTAATAAGTTAGATGTTGTATCCCTTTGGGTTGTAGCAGTATTAACAATTTTGTAACCTGTATAATACCCTAACCATAGAGGAATACCTCCTTCTTTGCTTCCATAAAGAAACGGATGATGATTTTTTCTTCCTTTCAATTGCAAATTGGGACGAATCCACCTTTCAAACCAAACATCATTCCAAACATGATCATACCGGTATGTCCATGCTGCACATGCATGAGGGCCTACTTCTTCTTTTACGGCAAATTCAGCCAGCCCCTCCATGACAAGTGATTCGAGTAACTTCATCGAATCTTCAGGTTGTTTTATTGTTTGTAAACGACATACATGATGGTATTCATGTGTAATAAGAGCAAGTAAATCTTCTTTTGTTACATTTGCCTTAATAAATAAAATGATGGCATGCGGCAATGACAAACCAGTTTTCCCACCTAATTCATCACTAAGAAATGTATTGTCATCATTCATTGGAAGAGTATAAATTTTAATATCTGGACCATTCCATTTCTCTTTCAGTTTTTGAAATTGCTGTTGAACAATCGCCCAGGGGGACGTCTCTTTCCACCTGTCATATACTAATTCAATGGATTGGCCAGGCCGAAATAATCCCATTTGCAAAAGGTATTGATGAAGACCGGCTTCGTCTTTTGTTGAAAATACTTCACACAGTGGTCTGGTGATAACATCACGTTGGCAGTCATACTGTTCTTCTAATGTTTTTGTTTTTTTCGATTTAATTTTGTAGGCACGTAACCACTTATCTGTTCTTACAACCCCCATATGATGACACCCCTCCTTATTATTACTATATGAAGAGTTTGTCTATAATGAACCAATTTCTACCTTGTTTTTTATATTTATTCAATATTTCATCATGAGCCTAAGAAGCAAAATGATGAACGAAAGAAAGGAATTCTGAATCCAATAATAATTTAGTAAACAATAAAGGCTAGGATAATCAATATGATATGCTCCCCTAAAGGTAGACAGATTAAAAAATAAAAATCTGTTTACCTTGGGGGAGCTTTTTCTATGCCTA
>NZ_JAXBLX010000075.1:0-12905 GCF_037027555.1 Halalkalibacter kiskunsagensis
CTATCAATGATAGGATTTATTGACGAGAAAACATGTTTCTCTATTTCGCTTGGCTTTTGTTCAGTTTTCAAAGAACTCTTCGTTGTTAAGTAACAACCGTCACTCGTTAGCGACATTCACTATCATAACATAACGGTTAATTCCGCGCAACAACTTTTTAAAAATTGTTTTTTGCAATTTGTTATGAAACAATCAGTCGTTCGCTGCGACAATAAATAATATATCACGAATGATAATTCTGCGCAATAGTTAATTTAAAATTAATTTTTGCGGCTAGGTTTAATAATCTATCATAGTTCGACACGCTGGTCAACAAGAATCAACTCCTTGAGCTATACCACACAAAACAATACACTAAACATAAACCTCTACATTAACAATAAGACCCTTAAGCATCATTTACGAGAAAAAAATATAGCAATCATATTCAATAAAATCCATCCCTGCACCTACTATTCACTTTATGAGGACCTGTAACCTGTATCCTTCCGACTGTGGAGCATCTCAATAAGGTGGATGAATCGGTACAGGCCATAACAATAAATAAAGTGTAAGTAGTAAAAACGTACCTAGAACTATAATTAAATAACCTTACATCCTATTTAATTACCTTACTTTCAGTTTCTTCCCTTTAATCGTCGTATTTTCCATCGCTTGTAACACGACCGAACCTTTACCATTAAAAAAGTCGACATACGTTAACGTATCCTGAATGGTAATAATTCCAATACATTGTTACATCTTTTAGTCTCCAATTCAATAATCCGATACTCGATCATATTCGTCGTTTCTTCAGTTGCTTCTATCTCAATATGAACTGGTTTTTTCATATACTTATAGCAAAGAGCTTCCATATCCTTAAGCACTGTAGCAGTGAAAACCATAGTCACTCGGTTATCAAGTAGTTGTTGAATGATCTTTTCCATATCATCAATGAAGCCCAAACAACTAACATTTAAGATTTATAACAAAGCTATCAGATACTTTTAAGCACTTAATAGCTTTTTCCTAAATTAAATTTCTACCTTTATTTCTAAGTCTTGTTTTATTGAACGTTCGGAACGATACCTACCAGGTGAAGTACCAACATGCTTTTTAAAAACTTGATTAAAATATCTTTGATTGCTATAACCCACTTGTTTGCTTATTTCAGAAACTTTATAATTGGTTGTTTGTAGTAATTTCTTCGCAGTTCTAATTCTTTTATCAATAATAAATTCAAACATAGTTACCCCAAACTTCTTTGAAAAAATATTACTCAAGTAGGCTGGACTAATGTAATATAATTCAGCTACTTCATCTAACGTAATGTCTTTATTAAAATTTTCATTCACATACTTCTTTACATCAATAATTAACTTTTCTTTGTGAGAAAGTTGATTATTATTCATATAATGTATTAGTACATTCACCTTATTTAATAACCAACCTCTAATGTCGTCAATTGACTTTAATTGATTTAACTGATTGTTTATTTCATACTTTTCCCCTAAAATAGTTTCTACATTTAGATCAAATTCTTGATGAATATAATCATAGATGTTATTAATTAGCTTGAAACATAAATATTTAGCAGAGCCTGGCTCTAACATCTTTTGCATTGAATATTCCAATACTTTATTAATTAATTGAGGAATGTTATTTAAATCAACATCTTTACTATTAAAATAATTATCAATCATCGTAATCACTTTAGAACCTATATGACGGTTCATTTTCTCTAAATTGCTATAAAACGTCATCGATTGGTTTACATACAAACCAATGGTCAAAGCTTCTAGTGCCTCTCTATAGGATTGCTGTATAGTTGATAGACTTGTTTGCACATTTCCAACCCCTATGAGAGGAAGTGAACCAACTTCCTTTTCTAATAATGTAGAAAACTCTTTAATAATAGAATTTGTTCCGTTATTTTCATGTTTACTAGTAAATGCAACAACCAATTTATCTTCAATAATATATAGGTACGGTACTACAAGGCTTTTCTTGAAATGATCCTTTAGCCGAATTAAAAAAACTTCAACTTGGTTTTTAAAATTACTAGGCCACTCCGAAAAATTCAAACAACAAACGAGTACCATACAAGAGTTAATTCTACTATCCAATTCATGAGTGTTTATTTTATTTCCGATAATCGAATGTAAAATATATTTATCATCTAATTTACTTTTGTAAGCTTCGATTTCTTTGCTTTTACTACTTACATCATTATTTTTTTCATACTTTTTTATCGCTCTTTGTACCGAATTAATAATTTCTTCTAATTCTATCGGTTTAGTTAAATAATCAACTGCTTCCAACTCAAGAGCTCGTTTGGCATAGTCAAATTGTGTATAAGCACTAATAATAATAAATACTGCATTAGATGATAGCGCTTTCGATTTATGGATCAATTCTAATCCATTCATTCCTGGCATTCTAATATCAACCATGACAATATGGGGTTTTGTTTCTTCAATTATATGTAAGGCTGTTCTTCCGTCAGTAGCAGTGCCAACAATCTCTACTTGATACTCCGCCCAATCAATCGCTGATGTTAATCCATCAATTACAACTTTTTCATCATCGACGATTACCATTTTATACAATACTTTTCACCCCTGTCTTTTCGATTAGCTCTATCATCTTGTTTTTATTATATCATACATAAACTTCTGTTATATAGTTCATTCATTTTACGTTTCTTCATAATATTAACATTCTAATTTCTTTTGAGTTTTCAGCTATTTTCAGATAAAAATCATTCCTTCTCAGATCTCAACTTATTTATCCCGAAATTGTAAATTAACGAGACTACTACTGGTTTAGCCTCGTTATTTTACATGTAATTATTTTCAACTATTCTTTCAACCTTCTTTTATAAATTCCTTTATTTCTAACAATGAGGGCATACTTGGAATCCCGCCTATTTAACTCGTAGACGTGGCAGCCAAAACATTCGCAAACTCTACCATTTTTAATAGTTGCGCTTGCGTTAGCTCAGAAGGATGAACCCCTGCTTCAATTAACATATTGAGAATACCACCTAGAAAAGCATCTCCTTTTTTCTGTCTACTTTATTGGCATTTACTATAAAAAGAGGCACTTCCATCGCTAGGAAGCACCCCAAAAATTAAATGATAAACGAAATAATTCAAGTGTCCGACTTGCAATTGAAACTTTGGAACAAAAACTACCACAAAAACATAGTTGAATATATTATTTATGCTCCTGGCGTTGGAGTGGCTCTGAATGCATTTACAGTCTTGTCCATAACAACCTGTGCATCACCTCCCGAATCAAGAATCGTATTTTGAAGCGATTCTTTTTCTACCAATACTGTTATTACGGTAAGCGGCTCTGATGCTTCGGTAGTCAACAAAGCGTCGACTTGCGCAGAGAAACAAGAATCACTTATCTTGGCATGAACCTCCGTGGCAACAACATGATTATTAGATATATAATTTCCATTACCCGAAACAATACGTATGATTACAGGTGTTGCACCTACCGGCTTGATGTTCTGAGTATTAATTACTTCAGAAAAGTGATTAGCAATTACAGAATTATTATTGCCACTGATATAGAGGAGACCATACAAATCATCTAAACCATTGTCTATTCCCAGAAAAGGAGTCCAAGGTTCATGGTCACGTAAAAAGTGATTTGAAGAAACCATGTTTTCCGAACAATTTTCCCTGAATACCACCATTCCTGGATAAAATGAATGAAGTCTATTATTTGTGATACTGGAACGTGTCACACCATCAAAATAGATACTGCTCGCACCTCGTGGAAAAATATTATTCGCTGTAATCAAAAGTCCACCAAAATTTTGAGCGTAAATTGAATATCCTTTAAAACCGGCTCCTATCAAGTTATCGGTTATTTTTGAAGCCTGTCCCCAACCTCGTAGTTCTATACAGTTACCACATTCAGCTATGAAATTATCATGTATAGTCAGTGCATCTGCATGATAAATAGTAATTCCATGCTCTAAATACACAAACCCCATGCCTGTAATCCGAAATGAGTCACAAGCACTTGCAACATAAATACCCGTTTTCCCGTTAGTGTATGTGTTTTCCGGATTTGTTTCTCCTGAACCATCTTCAATAAAATGCAAACCATCAATACAAAAGTCAGAAAACTCAACCGAACTTATTCGGGGATTTCCACTTCGTTCAACATAAAATGCAGCTCCTTTATATTCCTCGTCATTCACTTCTAGGGGAATATCTACGAGTATGCGACTTCCTCCCGGCCACAATTCATGCAAATCCGCCCATTCATTCTCAGAAGTATTAAAACGAATACTCGAAGATGTAAACCCGTGTCCAGAACCCATAATTTTAAGATAACTGATGTCTATAACTACTTGACTGCCAAGATGATAATCTCCCGGTGGAATATAGATAACCGCACCCGGCTTTCCGCCTTTATTCACATCAGTGTCCGTTTGCCTACTTTTAATATCTGCTATAATGCTATTGATTACCTCACCAATATCCTCAAACGGATTACCGACAGGCCACTCTGTTACGTCGTAATAATTTTTACTAGCCATAAATAAATTCTCCTATCAATTTAGTGTGTTTGTTCATAAACTACTTTTTCCTTGATATAGTTGGAAGTAAAGCCTTACGAATGCAAAGAAGTTTCATTTTGTTATTCTTTTACCGCTCCTAATGTCATTCCACTAACAATATACCTTTGAACAATAATTGAAAATATCATAACTGGAAGACTAAAGCTTACAGCCGCAGCCGTCATTGGCCCAAGATCAAGATTATACGCAGTAAGAAACTCCGATATCCCGACAGTTGCTGTTTTCGCATTGGTTGACGTTAATAATAAAGCAAACAAAAAGTCATTCCATGCTAACATGAAGCAAAAAATGGACGTTGTAGCTAGCCCAGGTAAGGAAACAGGCAGAATGACTTTCATAAATGCTGTAAATATATTACATCCGTCAATTCTTGCCGCTTCATCAAATTCTTTAGGGATATTTTTAAAGAATCCCATCATCAACCATATAGCAAATGGAACATTTATCGCAGTATACGTAATAATTAAAGCTAACCGTGTATCAATTAATCCAATTCCATTGATAATCATATACATTGGGATAGCAATACTTATCATCGGAATCATACGTACACAGAGTGTAATAAGCAAAAATACATTCCCTATCTTTGAAGAGAATCTAGACAAACCATAAGCAGCTAATGCTCCTAAAAACACAGCTAATATTGTACTGACAGCTGCTGAGACAAAGCTATTCATAAAATAATGAATTACTGGCATTTTCTCAAACATACCAATATAGTTTTCTACTGATAATTCCCTTGGGAAAAACGTAGGTGATGGACTTATTGCCTCAGAAGAAGGTTTAAAAGAAGTCAAAATAATATAGATATACGGACTTATAAACAATAGTGCTAATATGGTTGTAATCATTCCAATAATACTTTTTTGGTTAACACGTAAAGATTTTGTTTGGACATATTTTGGTTGTGGAGAAAGGTTCTTATCTGGATAAAGATTTTCCTGTTTCATTTTAACTACGTCCTTTCTACTTCTTATTTGCCCTAAACATGTTTACTAAGAAATAAGAACTTAGAGCCAACAAGATGATAATGAAAATTACTGCCATTGCACTAGACTCACCAACAAGCCCATATCTAGTTAAATTACTGTACATATACGTACTAAGAACCTCGGAAGAGAATGATGGTCCTCCTTGAGTTAATACCCAAACAATGTCAAAGGTTCGAGCAGCATCGATCATTCTTATTAATATCGCAACAACCATTACTGGCATTAATGATGGCAGTGTAATAGAGAAAAATATTTGTATCTTGTTAGCACCATCAATTCTTGCAGACTCATATAATGTGGGCGAGATACCTTGAAGACCAGCTAGCAAGACTAACATCATAAAAGGAGTGGTTAACCAAATATCTGCAATGATTGCTGATAACAATGAATATCTTTCATCGGAAAGCCACTGAATAGCATGAGGGGACGAAGTTATATTAAAATCATATAAAAATTTGTTAACGATACCAAACTGGTTATTTAACATAAATCTCCAAATCAATCCAGTAACTATTGGTGCAATCATTAATGGACTTAGGAGGATTGTTCGAATAATCCCGCTGCCCTTGAACCCTGAATTCAACAGTAACGCAAAAAACAATCCTAGTAATAATTCAACTGATACTGCACCGACGACATAAATAACCGTGTTTATCGTAGCACCTATAAATCTTTCAGATGTTAACGCATTTATATAGTTTGATAAGCCAACAAAACTAGCTTCACTCGGATTAAAGATATCGATCTTATAAAAACTGTCCTTTAGTAGTAGACTAATTGGATAAATTAAAAATACTAGCATGAATATACCAGCTGGCATAAAAAACAGCAGTGAAGTTCTATATGTTCTATTCATCCAAATCAACTCGTTCCAATAATTTTTAGTTATCGGATAGGGGCATCCCCCTATCCGTTAGGTCTTTAATTTTTTAGAATTCCTTCAATAACTTTTTTAGCCTCATCTAGGGCTTCTTGTGGGCTGGTATCTCCTGATAATGTTCTTTGTACAGCAGGCACCAACGCCTCACTTTCAATTTGTTGCCATTGAGGCACAGAAGGTCTATTCGTTGTTTGCGGTGCATTTAAAGTCGTTGATAACGCATTCAAATGATCGAATTCTTCGCTTTCACCAAATTTATCAAATACAGATTGTCGTGACGCTACACCTAATGCTTCTGTATACAGTTCATTCTTTTCATACATAAATTGCAAATATTCTTTTGCAATATCCTTTTTCTTTGACGAAGAAGGGATGACCTGATACCAAGGTCCAGGAACGACTCCTACTCCCGCATCTCCACCAATCATTGGTGCCGCTCCAACATTGCCAGCTACTTTTGACGTCTCAGGATCATTTGAAGGAACATAGAAATGACCCCAAGCCAGCATCATTGCTAACTTTCCATTATAAAATAGTTCAGATGTTTCAGCAGATGCCGTTTCTAACACCCCAACTGGAACAGATTCATCTTCATGTACGATTGATTGAAGAAACTCTAATGCTTCTACATGCGCTCTATCATTGACAATGACATTATTATTTTCATCGACAACAAAGGATTCTGCTCCTGCTTGAGCAACATGATCCAACCAGCTTGCAACTGAATCACCATTGTTTGCTCCAAAAACACTAGTACCGTATAAATCTATAGATCCATCGCCATTCGTGTCTTGAGTGAAAAATTTTGCGACATCTCTATATTCTTGCCAATTTATTGGAGGTGCTAGTTCATAACCGTATTCTTGAGCAAATAATTCCTTGTTTCCTTTATCGTTGAACAGGTCTTCACGATACAGTAGGATTTTAGAGTTCGTCCAGACTGGAAGTGCAAAAGAATCTTCATCCATAGTTGTTGCATCTAGCAGACCTGGGAATAAGTCATTCTCAATCTCGTCTGTAATTAAATCATTAATAGGTTCTAAACTTTGGTAGATTGCTGGAAACCAAATAATATCAATTGTCGCTACATCAAATGCTCCTGTTTGTGAAGACATCTCAGTCCGTAACCGGTCGTAAACACCAACATAAGGGACTGACTCGATCTTCACCTCATACCCTGTTAAATCTTCAAACTCTTCCTTTGTTTCGGTTGCAACTGTGTAAGCAGGACTTCCACCTTCAACTAAGACAGTAATACTTTTATCGTCTTCATTGTTTTGGCCACCACTACTAGGTTGGTCTCCACAAGCTGCTAGTAGAGCTATCACTAATGATAAAATGAGTAATACCGATGCTTTTCTCATAATAAGTCCCCCTATTTTTACTTATCCCACAATCCATGTTCCGGCCACCTTTTTGGTAACCTTTCTTTCATCTCAGGTAGTGGCTTTAATGGTTTATGTGGTTCTAATTGATACCAATAAGCGACACTTGAAAAATCATTACTTTGGTCATTGGCATGTCCATGCTCAATCGTAAATAAATGGTAATCCTCCCAAAGGACTATTTGGTTTCCAGACATTCATATGAATCCTCCTCAATTATTTTTTTGTTGTAAATAACTTATTTACACTTTTAATCTTAAGTCCATATCAACAATTTGAAAATTCCAACATCTTTTAAATATGTCATACATTTTTTTAAAAATAAAATTACTCTGTGCACCGGTGCGTACACAGAGTAAGGTATAAATATAACGACATGAAGAAAAAGAGGATTTTTTCACTATCCTTAAAAACCCAGATCAAGCAGACTTGGATAACTCAAGAACCATTTCAGGCAAAGAAGCCTTTTTACTCGGTTTTGTCCTTGCGTTAGACGTATTCGGAGCTGGTATTGGTGCTGTATTACTTGATTATTCAATCATTTTGACTAGCTTGTCCTTCCCATTCATGAGCGGATTATTGTTAATCATAGGTATTTATACTGGTTTTACTTTATCAAATAGAAAAGGGATACAACAAATGGGATTTTTACCACCGTGTATCCTAATCATTCTTGGTATTTTGAACTTATTATAGAAAATAATAATAGAATGTAAAAACTCTCAAATTTACCGTAGTAAAAAAGCTCATTTTATCACAATAAAAACTTAAGCAATTGCAGAATGTCCCTTTTTCAGTCCAATGGTTAAAGTAACCTTTGTCCCATCGTTAACTTCACTTTCAATTTCAAGCCCATATTGTTTACCATAATGTAATTTAATTCGTTCATTTATATTTTTTAATGCATAGCCTTGTTTGTTCGTTTGTTCGTCTTCCATATTAAATCCAATACCATTATCACTGATTTCAAATGTTATATTATTATCCTTTTTAAATCCTCTTATTGTAAGTTCCCCTTCACCACCTAGTGGCTCGAATCCGTGTTGAATCGCGTTCTCAACGATTGGTTGTAACACTAATTTAATGATTTCTTCATCAAAAATTGATGGATCAACATCTATAAAATATTTAATTTTATTGTCAAATCGAATGTTTTGTATTTCTAAATAACTTTTCACTTGTTCAACTTCTTTTGCTATTGTCGTAATATGATTACCATCATTTAGTGTTAATTTAAAGAGCTTTGATAAACTTATAGCCATTTTCGCTATTTTCTTTGCTTTAACCTTCACGGCCATCCAATAAATAGAATTTAACGTATTATACAAAAAATGAGGGTTAATATGGCTTTGTAAAGCTAACAATTCTGCTTCTTTTTCTTTCAGCTGCGCTTCATACAATTGTACAGTTAATTTATTATTACGATTATAAAGTTCAACAAAGCGATTCCCCACTTTGCCAAATTCATCAAGATTATCAAATTTATTATTTGATAGATATTCTCTTTTCTCCATTTTTTTAACGAGATCTTTTAATAGTGCGAGTTGCTTTGTAATTTTTTTGGTAATTAAAGTAGCACCCAACATAGATAAGATCAATGATACAAATAATAAAAAGACAGCAAGCATACGAATATCATTGATATCTTTCACAATGCTTTGATAAGGAATAATACTTACAATTTTCCAA
This sequence comes from Halalkalibacter kiskunsagensis, assembly GCF_037027555.1. NCBI lineage: Bacteria > Bacillati > Bacillota > Bacilli > Caryophanales > Bacillaceae > Halalkalibacter > Halalkalibacter kiskunsagensis. The sequence continues at coordinate 9,535 of NZ_JAXBLX010000075.1, forward strand.
TTCGTATTTTCATTTGTATGAAAGTTTAATATATATTTAGTTTGGTCTATTGTTTCGATAACAAAGTCGTTATCATCATATTCATGCAGTATGTCTACAACTTGATTCGTTGAATAGTATTCTTCATTCCCACTAAAATAGATTGTATTGGTATCATCGAGTATTAAAATATCCCCAGTTGTTGTGACATTTCTGAACATATTCTCAAATACGAACTGATCTAGAACTATGATAGAAATCCCTAATTCTCCACTTGTGCTCAGTTCCCTTAATACCCGACCAAACATTAAAGGATTTTGAGATCCTTCCAATAAATTCATTTCATCTTCTTTAAACCACATCCCCTTCCAGTCACTTTGTAATAACTGGTCATATACACCTGTATTGACTAACTGGTCAAAGATGTTATTGTCTCGATTGCTTTCACCACGATTAATTTTTAAGAATTCATGATGTTCATTCCCTAAATAGATCGCATTAAGATAAGGTCTATTAACAATCGTGATGCTATTGAGGAAATTCTTGGAGGCTGTTTCCAACATATAGTGCTTTGGATTTATATCATGGTAACTTAAATATTCTTGAATATCATTTGATAAAAAAATATTATTAGAAATATTTTCTATATCATCTACAAAAGTATTAATATTTAAATCTAAAACACTTAAAAAATTAGAGGTTGTTTCAGAGACTTGATTTTCAAAAACTTTATTTAAGTATATAAATGTAAACATACCAAAGACGACTAATGGGATTAACGTAGAGAAAAGCGCTAACATAATAATTCTCTTTCGAATAGAATATCTTTCCTTGACTTTATTAAATAAAACCATTTGACACCTCATAACCAAGTGAAAAGTTTTGTTGTAAGTCTCCATACATTCACTTCTATATCTTTAACGATAAATAAAGATTTATAGATTTGCTTTAACGGATCATTCCTTCTATAATCTCTGCTGCCCAATCGAGGGCTTCTCGAGGCGTCTTTTGACCTGACAGTGCATATTGAACAGCGGGAACTAACGCTTCACTTTCTATTTGTTGCCACTCAATGATTGGTGGACGGTTTTGTGTTTGAGCGCTTGATAGATTGGTCATAAGTGGTTCTAAATGTTCGTAACCATTTTTCTTACTGTACTTTTCTAAAACTGATTTTCTTGCAGCAACGCCTATCGTTTCCATGAATAATTCATTCTTTTCATAGATAAACGCAATGTATTTTTTTGCGACATCTTTTTCCTTAGATGATTTGGGAATTACCTGATACCAGGGGCCTGGTATCGTACCAATTCCAGCTGATCCTGTAATCATTGGAGCTGCACCCACGTTACCTGCAACCTTTGATATCGTAGGATCATTAGAACGCATATAAAAATGTCCCCATGCCAACATCATTGCCGCTTTGCCATCCCAAAAAAATTTAGACGTTTCTTGTGAAGCAATTGATAAGGCGTCTAACGGTACCGAATTGTCTTCATGAACCAATTTAGTTAACATTTCTAGGGCCTCTATATATGGCTTTGTGTTTACTAGAACTTCACCATCTTCACCGATCACTAATGGTCCAGCCCCTGCTTGTAAAGCATGGTCTAACCAACTTGCTACAGTATCACCGTTATTTGCTCCAAAAACAGTTGTACCGTAAAAATCCGTCACTCCATCACCCGTTGTATCTTGAGTAAAAAACTTTGCCGCATTGCGATATTCTTTCCAAGACGAAGGTGGTTGAAGTTCATATCCAAACAGTTCTTTAAATATCTTTTGATTATATTCATCTTCAAATAAATCTTTGCGGTAAAGCAAAGTTTTGGCATTTGTCCAAACAGGCAACCCTAATACATGATCATTATAGTAACCTCCAGAAATAAGCCCTGGAAACAAATCTTTCTCTACGTCAGTGGTAATTAAATCATCAATTGGTTCTAACCCTCCCGCTAGTGCAGGAAACCATAATATATCAATAGTTATTACATCATAAGACCCTGTTCGAGTAGCTACCTCCGCTCTTAACTTGTCATATACACCAATATAAGGTGCTGTTTCTATATTCACTTCATAACCTGTCAACTCTTTAAATTCCTCAGCTGTCTCTCGTGCAACCCTAAAAGCGGGACTCCCACCTTCAACTAAAACGGTGATCGAGTTTGTGATACTACCTTCATTTTCTTCTGCCTCATTTGTCGTTTGACCACCAAAGCATCCTGTTAAAAAAAAAGCAATCAACACTACAATTACAGCTAACCCAATTGCCACTTTGTCTTTCATAAATGAAGCTCCCCCTTGCAGTTTTTATCATCTATTTTATTCATGAATTTGACAATCCCATTAACCGAAAATTCAAAAAATAGTTTGTTTTGAGGTACGCTTCATTTTTCATATCTTCTACTACATCAATGTAAATTTTTAAACCTTCTTTCTTTATTATAAAACACTGATAGCGTGGTATATATAAATTTATTTTTTTTGAATTCTTTTGATTATTTTCACAGTCTACTTAACAGGAAGCTAATCATAAAGTGGTTGAAAGTAGAAAACTGATGCTAGTCTAAATACTGGACACGGAAATTGGGAGAATATCAAGTATAATGATAACTAACATTTTATCGGGAGTGTCCAAGATGAGAAAAACATTTGATAAAGAATTTAAATTAGAAGCCGTCCGTATGGTTAAAGAAGACGGAAAGAAAGTGGCAGAAGTTGCACGGGAATTAGACCTTGCCGAGCAAACGTTGTACAATTGGGTGACTAAATATAACAAAGAACAAGAAGCTGGCTTTGTTGGTAGCGGGAACCTTAAATCCGCAAAGAAAAACTTACTGCTCAAATCAAACGTGAATACCTTGATTCCAGAAAAAATTATAGCAGTCCTAAAATCACTCAACAGCTCAATAAGAAAGGCATGAAAGTTTCTCAAAAAACTGTGACACCCATTATAGTATCATTCACCGCTCGAATTTGAAAAGCTATATTATGCACGTTATATAGCAAAAGAGCATCTTAGAAATACCACTAGATCAAGTTAAGGGTTTCGTCCCTTAACTTGATCTAGTGGCCAGCAAGCAAAGCGCGGTAGGAGAAAAAGAAAATCTCAATTCAATGTGTCCAATTTCTTGACATAGTATCAAAAAAGAGTTCGTCTCACAGGAGGACATGGAGAATTTCAAGAAGTTTACTCACGATGTAACCAGCGGCTCAAACCAAGAAGATACTGTTTCTTCAAAACAGAGTTCTCCGGCACCCTCTACTATCTTATGTATGCAAAAAAGCATTCCATTTACGGAATGCTTTTAAGGTTGCCTGGCAACGTCCTACTCTCACAGGGGGAAGCCCCCAACTACCATCGGCGCAAAAGAGCTTAACGACCGTGTTCG
>NZ_JAXBLX010000076.1:0-10645 GCF_037027555.1 Halalkalibacter kiskunsagensis
AAGGGTGGTTTTCCCTTTTGGAACTACCTCGACGCAATGAGCGGAACCGCTACATCTTTTAAGGCTTTTATGAGTGGGTTTTTCATAAAAGGCGCGTAGTGAGTGAAGCCATTGCAAGTTCCAAAAGGGTGGTTTTCCCTTTTGGAACTACCTCGGGGCATTATTAAATAATTCCCTTTCCAATGTAAGTTTTTCTCTTAATATGGCCAAAATAAGAGAAACGACTAGGAAGGGTTGAATGAAATGCGTTCAAGTATGCGTCAACAAATGCATCAAAATCGTTTCCAGCCATTATTTAATATGGATTATCATAGTTTTGTTGAAAGAGAAAATCAGCAAACGAATCTTGAACTTGCAAGTGAATTTGGTTTATCATTACGTGATGTAAAATTATTAAAGAATAAGCTAAATCGTAATTAGCCTATTGACAGGTAGCTCGAACATTCGTATGATAATAATCAATTAATTCAAAAAGCTAATATTCCAAAGAAGAGGCATAGTAGTTAAGGTAACAGGTAAAAAGAGAGGAGAGGTCGTGGCTGAGAGCCCTCCATATCTGTCTTAATGAATGAACACCTCGGAGGAGTTTTTCTGAACTGTGTTACTTAGTAGGAAAAGACGTAAGCAGGCGTTAACTGTTTAAAGTGGAAGCAATAATTGCTTCAATTTAGGGTGGCACCACGGGTATAAAAATCTCGTCCCTGATGATAATTCATCAGGGATGAGATTTTTTTTTTATGAATTTACTGTTTGGAGGAGAATAGAATGAGCATTCAAATCCCGCGCGGAACGCAGGATATTTTGCCAGGTGAAGTAGAGCTTTGGCAATACATTGAAAAAAAGGCAAAGGACGTTTGTCGAAGATATAATTATCAAGAAATAAGAACGCCAATTTTTGAGCATACAGACTTATTTCAACGTGGAGTAGGGGATACAACCGATATTGTTCAAAAAGAGATGTATACATTTACGGATCGTGGAAACAGAAGTTTAACCTTACGACCAGAGGGAACAGCGGCTGTTGTCAGGTCGTATGTAGAAAAGAAAATGTACGGTCAACCTAATCAGCCAACTAAGCTTTTCTATACTGGTCCTATGTTTAGGTATGAACGTCCTCAATCTGGACGTATGCGTCAATTTGTTCAATTTGGAGTCGAAGCTTTAGGAAGCCATGATCCAGCCATTGATGCAGAAGTGTTAGCGCTAGTAATGAGCTTGTACGAAGAGCTTGGACTGAAAAATGTAAAATTAGTATTGAATAGTTTAGGTGATAAAGAAAGCAGAGAGGCACATCGTCAAGCGCTCATTGATCATTTTAAACCCAGTATTGGAGAGTTCTGTGAAGATTGTCAAAATCGTTTAGAGAAAAATCCTTTACGTATTCTAGACTGTAAAAAAGACCGTGACCACCCGTTGATGTCGAATGCACCGTCTATTCTGGATTACCTAAATGAAGAGTCTAGTCATTACTTTAGCCAAGTGAAAAATTATTTAGATCAACTTGGGATATCTTATGTAGTTGATCCAACTCTTGTACGAGGACTAGATTATTATTTTCATACTGCGTTTGAGATTATGGCTGAGGGAGAGGGTTTTGGAGCGATTACGACACTTTGTGGTGGTGGTCGTTACACAGGACTTGTTGAGGAAATTGGTGGTCCATCGACTCCTGGAATCGGTTTTGCTTTTAGTATTGAGCGTGTCATTATGGCATTAAAAGCACAAGAACAAGCCATTCCTGTTGCTCCGAAATTAGACTGCTATTTAGTTTCATTAGGTGATGCGGCAAAAGAAAAAACTGTTGAGCTTTTGTATAAACTTAGAAGTGCAGGTATTAGTGCTGATAAAGATTATTTAGATAAGAAGATGAAAGCTCAGTTTAAAGCGGCTGACCGCTTACAAGCACGATTCACAGCAATCCTTGGTGATGATGAACTTACCGAAGGAGTTATTAATGTGAAGGATATGGAAACAGGTGAACAGGTACAAGTAGAGCTTGAAACATTTATTGACCATATAAAAGAGAAAACCTTAGGAGGTAAGTAGGATGATAGGGAGAACACATCACTGTGGAATGCTACGCGAAGAAAATGTAGGAGAACGAGTACAATTAAAAGGGTGGGTACAAAGACGACGTGATTTAGGTCAAGTTATTTTTCTAGATGTTCGTGACCGATCTGGAATTGTTCAAATTGTCTTTAGTCCTGAAGTAAACCTAGAAGCACTTTCATTAGCAGAGCGAGTAAGAAATGAATATGTCATTGAGGTAGAAGGACAAGTCGTTGCTAGAGATCCAAAGACAGTAAATGATAAAATTGCAACAGGCTCAATTGAGATTCATGTTGAAAAAATTAGTATCTTAAATGCATCGAAGCCACTTCCGTTCCAAATTGAAGCTGATACAGATGCATCAGAAGATGTTCGTTTAAAGTATCGTTATCTTGACCTACGTCGTCCTGATATGCAAGAGACGTTTAAATTACGTTACCGTACGACGAAGTTAATACGTGACTTCCTTGATGAAGAAGCTTTCATGGAAATCGAAACGCCAATGTTAACGAAAAGTACACCAGAGGGAGCGCGTGATTATCTTGTGCCAAGTCGTGTACACCATGGTGAGTTTTACGCGCTGCCACAATCACCACAACTCTTTAAGCAACTACTAATGGTTTCTGGTTTCGAACGTTACTATCAAATTGTTCGTTGCTTCCGTGATGAGGACCTTCGTGCCGATCGTCAACCTGAATTTACACAAGTCGATATTGAAACATCGTTCATGGATAAAGAAGACTTACTTGCGATGACAGAGAAAATGATGGCGAAAATTATGAAGGAAACAAAAGGGATAGAGGTATCATTGCCGTTTCCACGTCTTACGTACGATGAAGCAATGAATCGTTTTGGATCAGATAAACCAGACCTTCGTTTTGGAATGGAGTTAATTGAACTATCAGATGTTGTGAAGGGTTCTGAGTTTAAAGTATTCAAAAGTGCACTGGCGTCTGGTGGAACAGTTAAAGGATTGAACTTGAAAGGTGGAGCAGATAAGCTTTCACGTAAAGATATCGATGCTCTTACTGACTTTGTAAAGCAATTCGGTGCTAAAGGGTTAGCATGGTTAAAAGTTGAAGAAGAAGGACTAAAAGGCCCAATTGCGAAGTTCTTTGATGAGGATGTAGCATCTGGTCTTCAAAGTGCACTAGGTGCAGAAACAGGAGACTTATTATTCTTTGGAGCAGATAAGAAGCAAGTTGTCTTTGATAGCCTTGGTGCACTACGATTGAAGTTTGGAAAACAGTTTGACTTAATTGATCAAAGCCAATTTAACTTCCTTTGGGTAGTTGATTTTCCTCTTGTAGAATATGATGAAGAAGCAAAACGTTATGTTGCTTTGCACCATCCGTTTACAAGCCCGGTAAAAGAAGATATGGAACTTCTTGCATCTGACCCAGGAAGCGTACGTGCAAATGCTTATGATCTTGTGTTGAATGGATATGAGCTAGGTGGGGGATCACAACGTATTTACCAAAGCGATATTCAAGAGCAAATGTTTAAAGCACTTGGGTTCTCTGAAGAAGAGGCACGTAAGGAATTTGGTTTCTTGTTAGAGGCATTTGAATACGGTACACCGCCACATGGAGGGATTGCACTTGGCTTAGATCGTCTTATTATGCTTTTAGCAGGTCGTACGAATTTACGTGATACGATTGCATTTCCGAAGACTGCAAGTGCTAGTTGTTTACTAACGAATGCGCCTGGTGAAGTAAGTGTTGAGCAATTAATTGACTTAAATTTATCAATTATCGGTAAGAAACAAGAGAAAATGAACTTAGTTTGACAGAAAGTAATAGGTGACGTATAATCACTGTTAATAGAATATGGACGTTTGAATATTCAAACTTATCAAGAGTGGTGGAGGGAACTGACCCGTTGAAGCCCGGCAACCTTTTTGCAAGCCAAGCAAAAAAGGTGCTACTTTCAGCAGAATGATTTTATTCTGAAAGATAAGTAAAGGCAGAAAACCTTTTCTTATCAGGAAAGGTTTTTTGTTTTATTTACGGAGAGAGAGGGACATGAGATGATACGAGTTGGTTTAATTGGGTTTGGGACTGTAGGCGGTGGAGTGTATGAGCGATTACTTCATACAAAAAAGCAAATTAAACAATTATTGAAAAATGAGATTGAAATTTCTGCTATATTGGTTAAGGATCGACAAAAGCGGCGAGCTGAAAATGTAGATACATTTGTGACAACTAGCTGGGATGAGTTTTGCGAAAGAGCTGAATTTGATGTTATTTTTGAAGCGATTGGGGGGATTGAACCAGCTTTCACCTATACGGCAAGGTGGTTGGAAAAAGGGGTACCGGTCATTAGCGCAAATAAGAAATTAGTGGCCGAAAGAGGAGAAATTTTAGAACACCTAGCAGTTGATCATTGTACTTATTATGGATACGAAGCAGCTGTTGCGGGGGGAATTCCGATTATTAATTCCTTAAAAGGTAATCTTACAACTACACCTATAACGAGAGTATCTGGCATATTAAATGGAACAACAAACTACATGTTAACAGAAATGATTGAAAATCATCGTAGCTTCACTGAGGTGTTATTGGAGGCGCAAGAGCTTGGCTACGCTGAAGCTGATCCTACTGATGATATTGAAGGATTTGATGCCTGGTATAAAATCCGAATACTCAGTCGTTTATGTTTTGGTACTTGGCCATCTGTTACCTCATTTTTTCGAAAAGGTGTAGCAAACATTGAAGATTGGCATGTTGAAGTGGGAGAACGCCTTGGTTTTAAAGTAAAGCTAATTGCCGAGGCGTGGAGGAGCGATTTAGGAGTGAAAGGTCGTGTGACTCCAGCTTTTCTATCACCAACTGAACCTTTAGCAAATGTTAGAGGAGTTACGAATGGCATTTCTTTAGAAGGGGATTTCGTTGATCAACTTCTTTTTCTAGGACCAGGAGCCGGAAAGGAAGCAACAGCAAATAGCATGGTGGAGGATTTTATTTTCCATGAACGTACGACAAATGCAATAAGAGTAACAAAAGAGGGAAAAAGGGAACAAGCTGAGTCCTGTATTCATTCCTTTGTATTTATCAATCATGCAGATCGAAATCGAGCTTTGGAATGGGTAAAGCAAGAGGGGATTGCTGTGATTGATACATATGCTCATCATGAGGGGGAAGGTTGGATCGTATCAAGTAACAACTCATCCCCTTTTGAAACGTATCCTATTTATGGTGACATATCAAAAAGGAAACGAGAAAAGACCATTCATTCAGCGCAATTCGGGGCGTTCTGATTTAAGCTTTTGATAGGCACTTACTAATGAATAGGCATCATCTTTAATATAATAAGTGCGAACCCCCCGGTTCGTGTGTAAATACAAAAAACCCATCGCATCTTGTTCCGGCTTTTTTCTATAGGAAATGTCAAAGATTGCGGTTAATGGAAATGTATCATCTTTGACGATTAGCTCATTGTCAAATAACTTCATATCAAATGATGTTTCAATGATACGTTTTTCGGTCCAACCAATTTCTTGGTGAATTTCAACACATCTTTGAGTAGCGAGTAAATTCATATTGGGCTCACCTCTCATCCATAAATTATTTAGGTAAACTGTAACATAGGGAATGAGAAATTACCAAATGATTAAATGGTCGAATATTCTGACTACGTCATTGACATTCTAATCTAGGCTTGATAGAATGTATGTAAGCAAGTAAGATTTCCTAAGATGTACGTATGCATCTATGTTTTGAGCCAACAGAATTTGAACGGGAGCTTGCGTTATAAATGGGATTACAAGCCTTCATGAATGGAAGTAAGAACATTTATACAAAGCACCCACCTGCGTAGGAGCAGGTTCAAAACTATAAGTAAAACGGCATTATTGGGATTTCTTACTTTATAGAATGAAAGATCACAACTTCTCTATCGGAGGTTGTTTTTTTTGTATTAAGAATGAACTAGGTGTATTTTGTAAACCCTTCTAAATGAACTTAGACTTTTAGTATTTGCTATGGTATAGTCAATTCCGATAATACCGTTTGGAAGGGGCAAGGAGAATGTTGCATCAATTTTCACGAAATGAACTTGCGATTGGGCATGATGGATTAGCTCAATTACAAAATAGTACTGTGGCCGTTTTAGGTATTGGAGGAGTAGGCTCTTTCTCAGCTGAGGCACTAGCTCGTTCGGGAGTTGGTAGGTTAGTGCTTGTTGATAAAGATGATGTTGACATCACAAATGTAAATAGACAGATCCATGCATTATTATCAACAGTGGGTAGACAAAAAGTTGAATTAATGAAAGAACGAATTCAAGATATTAATCCAGAATGTGAAGTTATTGCTTTAAAAATGTTTTATACAGAAGAAACGTACGAACAGTTTTTTAGCTATGGGTTAGATTATGTAATTGATGCTAGTGATACGATTAGTTATAAAATTCATTTAATGAAACAATGTCTTGAACGCAAAATCCCGATTATTTCTAGTATGGGAGCAGCCAATAAAATGGATCCAACTCGCTTGCGTATTGCTGACATTTCTAAAACAAGTCATGATCCAATTGCAAAGGTTATCAGAACTCGCTTACGTAAAGATGGGATTAGAAAAGGAATCGAAGTAGTATTCTCTGATGAACAACCAATCAAAATTAGGGAGGATATCCGTCAAGAGATTGTTTCAGAAGCAGCGGAACAAGGAAGTATTCGCAAAGCTAAAATGCCGCCATCATCGAATGCATTTGTTCCTTCTGTAGCGGGGCTGATTATGGCTGGACATGTTATTACGAACCTTTTAAAAGAAATTGAAATTAATCGGTAAAAAAAAAAGGTCTGTCTCATAAGCCGAAAAAGAGGCGGCAATGGCTCCGTTCGCTACTCGCATTGAGAGGAAAAAAACCACTCCTCTCAATGCTTTTAAAAGATGTAGCGACTAGCTCATTGCTTCAAGGTACCTTTTTGTACATTCTCTCTATTAGGTTAGTTCTTATTTAGCTAGCTTTTCAAGGTTTCCATTCTTGTCCATCTTGAATGCTGCGGTAGAAAGAGACTCCTCGTCTTCTAAAATTGCCATACGTCTTGCGCGATTCATAATTTGAATAAGAGATTGGTAATCCTCTTCAATAATACTATTATCCTGTTTTATTTTCTTTAACTCTCGTTCAAGTTCGCGGTTACGTAATTCCAGTTCTTTATTTTCTTTTACAAGCTTTTCATTTTCTCGTTGTAAAGTTGGTGATTGCGCATTTGTATGCATGACAGTTTGTAAATACTCAATGACAGATTCTAAAGACATCTCACTATCTAGTGATTGGTTCATTCGTTCTATACTAGCTTGAGGTGACCACATTGGTCTCATTTGAGGATAATATGAGAAGGAAGCAGCCCGTTTTCTTTCTTTACGTTCTTTCTTCGCTTCAGCAATTTGTTTCATATAGCGATTGCGAACAACCGCATTCCAACGAAATCCACAAGCTGCAGATGTACGGTTTAATTCATCGCCCACTTCATCAAAGGCACGTAACTGTGTACTACCTTCCGTTATATGTTTTAATACAGTTTCAGCTAACAAAACATCATCTTCATGTGACCAAGCATCTTGTCTAACTTTCATTCTTGTCATCTCCTTTAATAATTTTTCTATCTAGTTGATACAAAGTCTGTCCAGAAAAGCGAACCTTTATACAAGGATGATAGAAAAAAGGGATTATTTAGGAGTTGGAAAGGAGAAAGGCTACAGTTACAAGAGCAAAATGTAAGGGGGATATCAAACAAGTGATAGTTATTTAAGGTAGAAATCTACAAAGCTATTTACAATTATGAAAGTTACTACAACTATTATGAAGAGGTTGAATACTAGAATTTGCTCTAGATATCAACCTCTATTTTTAACCGTAGTTTATTCATTCTTTTGAAGTCGATCATAAATTTCGGCTAATGTACGTTCGAATTTACCTGTACGTTTCGGTTCGTAATAGGCTGTATTTTTTAACTTGTCAGGTAAATATTGTTGTTTTACCCAGCCATGTTCAAAGTCATGAGGATATTTGTAATCGACTCCGCGTCCAAGTTGTTTTGCCCCTTGATAATGGGCATCTTTTAAGTGTTTCGGAACATCTCCCACTTTGCCACTACGAATATCTGCTAAAGCGGCATCAAGTGCAGTATAGGCAGAATTCGATTTTGGTGATAAACAAAGTTCGATCACAGCATTTGCCAAAGGAATCCGCGCTTCTGGAAATCCAAGGCGCTCTGCTGCCTCAATTGCTGATAGAATACGTGACCCTGCTTGAGGATTACCTAGTCCAATATCTTCATAGGCGATGACGAGGAGCCTCCTATTAATACTTACTAAATCACCTGCTTCAATTAATCTGGCTAAGTAATGAAGAGCAGCATTGACGTCGCTTCCTCGTATCGATTTTTGAAAGGCTGACAGAACGTCGTAATGAGCGTCACCGTCTTTATCATGGTGGAAGCTTTTCTTTTGAATGGATGCTTCTGCTGCGGATAAAGAAATTGTTTTTTCTCCAGATGGATCTGGAAAGGTTGAGAGGATTGCTAATTCTAAGCCGCTTAAAGCTGATCGAACGTCGCCACCACATGCTTGCGCTAAGTGAGTAAGAGCTTCTTCACTAATGTTTATATTATCAACTCCATACCCATTTTTCTTATCATGAAGGGCACGTTGTAAGGCATGTTTAATATCTGTGACGCTAAGCGGCTCAAGTTCAAATATTTGACAGCGACTACGAATTGCTGGATTAATAGAATGGAATGGATTTGTCGTTGTTGCCCCTATTAATATAAGAAGTCCATTTTCAAGATAGGGTAACAAAAAATCTTGTTTTCCTTTATCTAAGCGATGTACTTCATCGAGTATTAATATAAGTTGACCGTACATTTTTGCTTCTTCTACAGCAATCTCCATGTCTTTTTTGTTATGAACAACTGCATTAAGCATTTTAGATGGAGTGCCCGTTGAACCAGCAATAGCACTTGCAATTGATGTTTTTCCAATACCAGGAGGGCCATAAAGAATCATTGAAGATAACTGCCCGACATCAACCATTCTTCTTAGTAGCTGCCCTTGGCCAATTAAGTGTTGTTGTCCGATAATATCTTCTATTTTCTTAGGTCTCATGCGATATGCGAGTGGTTGTTTTTTCATAAGTATAGCCCCTCTTCTTACAATGCTATTGTTAGTGTAATAGATGAAATCATAAAAGCCAACTATTCGAGGTCGCTCCAAAAGGAAAAAGTACCCTTTTGGAGCGACCTCTATAGATTTTCATGCTATAATGGCAAAGACTTAGATAGAGAGAAGGGATTTCTCTTGGGTAGAGGAGAATATGAAAGAAATAAACGAGTGGATCTTATTCGTTGGGGGACATTTACGATTGGCCTCATGGTTATGTCACTTGGAATTGCTTTAATGATACGTGCAGAACTCGGAGGTGCACCTTGGGATGTGTTACATATTGGACTTACAATCCAATTCGGTCTAACCGTTGGTACTTGGTCTATATTAATGGGTGCGATAATATTAGGGATAACGGCTCTATTAATGAAATCTTTTCCGCAGTTAGGTGCGTTTCTTAACATGGTCATTGTAGGAGTATTTATCGATCTGTTTTTGTGGATCCTACCGTCCCCAGATAGTATAATGTTAAAATTCATAATGCTCTTAGTGGGCATTGTTATTATCGGTTATGGAATTGGCATATATATTGCTCCAGGTTGTGGAGCTGGTCCGCGTGATAGCCTTATGTTGGCATTGCAAATAAAAACAGGCTGGAAAGTACAGTATGTAAGAGTATTAATGGAAATAGTTGTACTGGCAGCTGGCTGGTTTATGGGAGGCACTGTTTTTATTGGGACACTCTTATTTTGTTTTGGAATTGGATCGGTGGTTGGAGTTACTTTGCCACAATGCCAGCGATATTTTGATTCTATATTGAAAAGAGGGAAAACTAATGAAAATTTCAACGAAGGGTCGTTACGGCCTTACCATCATGATGGCGTTAGCTAAACAAGCAGGGGAAGGTCCAATATCATTAAAATCAATTGCAAAAGAATACGATTTATCAGAACATTATTTAGAGCAACTGATTGCCCCACTGCGTAATGCCATGCTTGTCAAAAGTGTACGCGGAGCATATGGTGGCTACATGCTTGCAAAAGATGCAAAAGATATTACCGCTGGTGACATTATCCGCGTATTAGAAGGCCCAATTAGTCCAGTTGAAGTAATGGATGACGAAGAACCAGCGAAACGTAATCTGTGGATAAAAATCCGCGATGCTGTCAAGGATGTACTAGACAACACAACATTAGAAGACCTAGCCACATACGAAGACTCAGGTGATCAAGAGTATTATATGTTTTATATTTAAGAGAATAAGAAAAAAGGTTGAACTTTACCTTTTTTCTTATTCTCGAAGCAATCAGCGGAGCCACTGCCATCTTTTAAGCCCTTTATGAGTGGGTTTCTCATAAAGGGTGCGCAGTGAGGGAAGCGATTGCCTTCCAAGAGTTACAGAAGAAGGTTATAAGAAAAAAGGTTGAACTTTACCTTTTTTCTTATTCTCGAAGCAATCAGCGGAGCCACTGCCATCTTTTAAGCCC
>NZ_JAXBLX010000077.1:0-9460 GCF_037027555.1 Halalkalibacter kiskunsagensis
GCTCATAGTGGCTCCATGTCAAGCGTCATCGTTCTACGCTCTATTATGGAGAAATAGGATTTTTACTTAACTAATTTATGTCCAAAATATTGACTTAGATCCAGACTGCTTGCTGTTAAAGTAATGCACCCTTTAGTTGAAGAAGAAAAAATAAAGATTACCTATTTTCTTTTTCAAGTTTATTTGCAATTTCAGCAAGAATATTATTTCTTTCTCTTTGAAGTTTAATTAAGGTGATTGCAAACCAAACAATGAAACTTATTAAAATAAGATAAAGCACAAACGGGAAAATCGAAATTATATAAAACCCAATCTCACTCCCAGTTGCACCTATGATTATTAAACCTAGTATAAAAGTTACACCAAATATTAAAATATATTTCATTCTTCTCCTCCTTAACCAATAACTTTATCGCATTTATTTCAAGTAACCTGCTTCGTTAGCGCAATAAGCCAAATGAGCTGCAGTTACGACAGCTCCCACTCTTTTATTCAAACAACCCTATAATTGAAGAAGTAATAGGTTACTTCATTAACCAAAAAATAAATATTATTACTAATATAAAGACAAGGCAGCCACCCTTTGTAGGACTTCCGTACAATGCTCTATTCCACCCATCATCAGTGTCAATTTTACTTACATAATCATCCTTGTCTCGCTTAGACATCGAATATTAGTGGACTTATTGTATCACTTACGATTTAAAGGACAAATTTATTTCAAATAAATGTAAATTTTTTTCAACTAACCTACTCGTTCACAAGAAGCGACTATTCTTATTGAGCAATCGCTCTCCGTTAGTAGAACTTCATAGATGTCAGTAAATTCTTCATGAATTAAACTTTGAGCAAATGCTTAGTTCAACTTGTCGAAAATCTAAATTTGCAACCTTTTAAATGTAAGAAGTCAAAAAAAAGATTTTGATAATAAATGTATCAAAATGCTATTTTTTTTCACAACGGACTGGAGACCAAAAGCCATCCTTCGTTATCACGACTTCTCCTTCTTTATCAAAGTTATCAAAGCATTTCTCTATAATGAGTTGATTTGCTTGATGATTCTTATTAATTTGGTTAAGCACTAAACCACCTATCGTTAGAATAGCGACACTTCCAACTATTGCGAGAATTATATTTAATTTATTTTTGTTCAAATATTTCATCCCCCTAGATCTATATAGTTATAGATAACCTTAAATTCTTCCTCTCTAAATGATTTATTTTGTTCTATTTAATCTATCCAACTATCCAAAACACTTAATTCCTTCTGCAACTAAAGGGCAGTTATATATAGCATCCGTTCCAAAACATTGATATGGTGCACCTATTTTCAACGACGGTTATTAGCGTTAGTAGTATGCTGACTTGGCGAATACCCCAGCCAAAATTTCGTCTGATTAACTGAAATTAGACTTATTCCGTTATTTTATATTTTTAATTATTTTCAACATCATACGCGCTGCGACATTTTGCCCGTAAAACTGATTAGTTGTTCCTGTAAAGTATAGATCCGTCTTTGGATGGTAAAATGAAAAAGCCCCTGTCTGTCCCCAGTGTCCTATCAATCCATTTTTTAATTCTTTAAGAAATATAGGTTGATTTGCAATCCCAACTCCATAAAAGAATAACCCAGGACCAAAAAGGAGTCTCCAATCTTTAAGCTCCTTGAAATATTCTTTCGGAAAGAAATATCCATTGAAAAAAGCCTTTAAAAATATCATTGATTCCTTCGCAGTTGATACTATGCCTCCTTCTGGTCCGATAGATGACATATATTTTGGTAAACGGATTTCCTTATCTTTATAATAGATAGGGGCAGGTCGAGTATCACTCACATCTTCAAATAAATACGTATCTTCTAAATTGAGTCCATCAAAGATAAATTCCTTAAAGACCGTATGGATGTCTTTGTTTGTGATTGTTTCAATAATCTTACCTAAAAGCTGATAATTTGTATCGGAGTATTGAGCCTTTTTACCAGGAACAGATTTCGGTTTCTTTTGTTTTGCACTTGCTATTGCTCTTTCGAAGCCCCAACTCTGATCTTTTCCTGCTGTTAATTCCCTAACAACATCAGAAGAGAAATAATCCGGAATTCCTGATGTGTTGGACATTAAGTGTTTGATTGTTATATCTTTGGAATATTCTATACCTTTAAATAGGTGGAGCTCATGTAGAATTTCCTCAGAAAAATATTCTGAGATTTTATTTTGGAAATTCAGACGATTTATTGATCTTAATTTTAGTAGAACAGCCGTGACGTATAATTTCGTTACACTTGCGATAAAATATGGTTTATTTATAGTTAGATTTCCAGCCCCGTATATTTGCGATAAAGAATTGTCCCCATTTTCGACACATAGTACAACACCATATATGTTTTTCTTTGATACCGCAGTTGACACTATTTCAGCAACAAATGATGGCCCAATTGTTCGTAACAACTATATTATCCCCCTCTCAATCAAAGCAACCTTAATACTTATAGCATCATTCTTGTTCAACTCTTCTGCCCCTTTATTTTAACATTAATTTCCTTTTCACTGACATATAAAAAGCGTCCCTTGTTAAAGGAACGCTCCCGTTACTTCAAGTGTAATCCTTCACATAATTAAAAGGATATAATACTAACAGCAAAAACAAACTTAAACAGACAAGTCCTCATATTTGGATATTTGGAGCATAGACATATGTAATAGTTTCCAATTAATAGGGGTTTATAAAGAATGAAAAAGATAATACTTGTAGGTTTTATAGCCGTAATTATAATAAGTCTTGTTGGTTGTTGGGACAATGGGAAAAAATTAGATACTTCGTTGTTAAGGAGTATCGGTGAAAATTCATACATTTTCCCAGCTTATGAAGTAATACTTAGAGAGATGCCTTTTAAAACTCAATTACCTACTTATATACCAATAAAAGGAGCTATGGCAAGTAAGACATGGGAAACGTCTAGTATTATTACAAATGACAATCTTGAAGAAGTTTTAGTTGAGTTATCACTTGAAACAATCCTTACTGAAGATGTACCAGAAATACTTCTTGTAGTTGCTGCTAATTATAAAGATGAGTCTTGGGATTACGTTAATTTAGGTAGAGAAGTAGAATTAGATAGTGAAACTATTGGGAATTTTTATTATCTTCGTGATAGTGAGGATAATCATGTTGAGTTAAGGTTCAACAAGGATGGAGTGTATTATATTATTATTTATTATTCTTATGTCGAAACAAAAGAAGAAAAGGAAAAGGAATTAATAAAAATTGCAAATTCTCTGGTTGATTATGACAGATGGTATGACGAAAAATACATTGAACCTGGATTGGAACCACCAACGATAAATGACTAAAGTGCAATGGAAATTAACTCCATTGCACTTCTTTTTTATCGAAGTATTCTGCTCGTTACTTCAACAAGGATAGGCGATAAACTTTATTAAGCAATCGTTCCCGTTACTTTAAGTATAACGATTCACAATATCCAGACATTCCTTAATCCTGTTTGTTACTTAATAACTCTTCCATTTTCTTTTCTAATTCTTCAATTCTCGATTCCTGTTTTATAAAAACTGTAATTAACACTGCTAATACGAATGAAATAAAAATAATTAAAGCCCAAATGTTTTCTACAATAAGACCGAGGAAGAAAAATGTAAAAATCCAACAAATAACTATACAAGCCAAAAATGTACCCATAAACTCCTTCAACTTCACATACCTCCTCCATATCATAAAGAATCTTTTATAGTACATAACATCCCTATTGTAATTTCTTATTGAACAATCCTGCCCTTTAGTTTAACATTATTTTCCAATCCGTAGACAAAAAAAGAGCTGCATCTACTACAGCCCATAATTTCACTTTCACCACCCTTTAGTTTAAGAACATTGAGTTGGCGATTTTAAGTAAATCCTCCACTTTAATATCTTTTTTCGTTGTTTCACTTATACCTATTGTGTATTTTAAATTCTTATGTTGAAAGATAAGTTGATGGGCTGGAGGAAAATTAGGTTGATACAGTGCTTTCGTACCGTTCTTTAAAGTATAATATTTATCATTTTCACCTTTTATCTTCTCTAAACCAGTAATGTTTGGTGTTACTTTTATTTGAACAAATTCTTGTAAATCAGCATTTCTATACCTTAACATTAGTGTGACTTTATCTATGTATGCGTGTATATGTGTAATGTCAAAAGGAAACTCCGACGGGGCAAGTACAGAAGTCTTCATTTTATCTTGATATTCTCGAATTACCTTTGATTCATCAACAAATGGATTAGAACCATCGTAGACAACTCTTATATCGGTGACTTTTTCTTTATTAGATGTAACTTCCCATATAAACGCAATTCTTTCTGGTTCATCATCTTCACTGACGAAGTACCCAATTGCAACTCTAACATCTTCGTAAGGTGAATTTAATGAAGAAAAGCCTGTTATTGGTGTTTTTTCTCTTATTTCAGGTATTTCAACACCCGAAGCAACAAACGACTTTGCTTCTTCTTCCCCCTTCGTAACTAACGTATGTATTAAATTACTAACAACATTTTCATACTTAAAAGGTGTTGCCATTACTGTCTCCACCGATAAAAAGAGCATTAAGATAGTTAGTGTTATGGTTATTATTCTTTTCATTTTCAGCACCTCCAAGGTTATTTTTTCCTTGGAGGTGCTTTTTATGTGTCGTAAAACTAAATGCTTCTTTTCCACACCCTGTTTATTATCCTGACTCGTTAGCGCAAGAAGGAGCTGCGCAACGACAACTCCTGTTCTTAAAGTCTTTCACTCCGTGACTTGAGTAAGAAATGTATTATTGATTTAGCAAGAACTTTTCCAACTCTTCAACCTTAAATGTGCGAAGAACAATCCCTTTGTCATCAAAAACAAAGATTTCAGGGAACTTTTCTAAAGATAACACTTTCTTATAATCATATTCATGTGAAGAATTTTCCTCAACTCTAATGTACGATAATGAAGGAATCTCTTCCCATAATCTATTCTCATCAATTAAGTCGTTATTGATGCTACGTGAAATTCTTCAGAAGGCATTTCATTATCAAAAATAACGACACTGTGTTTACCTTCAATCTCTGACTTCAATTTACTAATTACTTTTTCTTCGTCTGAGGAACAACCAACAAAAATTAAGATTAGGCTTAATAAGATTGCAAAAATATATTTCAAAATTCCACCTCTTCCTTTTGTCTTAACATATATCTTGATAGTCTTTATTGAAGTAATTGCTCCGTTAGTGAAAAAGCGAATGCTCTTGTTGAACACTCGCCCCCGTTAGTTGAAGTTTTTGCTACAATAGTTACTGAATACTATTAATTTTATCGGGAAAGGTAAGGAAAAATCCTTAAGGAGGCTGTCCAGTGACAAAGAAGATTGTTATGTACATAATCGCAGCACTCTTATTCTTTGGAGTTATTTTTTCCGCAATAGACGATATAAAAGATGTAGCAGCGAATGTTTACCCTAGTACCATTGAAAATGTCGAAAAGGATAAAGAAAAAATTATTGAACAATTACAAACACTTTATGATGAACGAACAGTTGTTGATGTAATCATTCAAGATTTAGAAACACATAGCAATCTAACTGACAAACAGTTGGAATTAATAAAACGGGCTGAACACAGTTTAGAACTAATGGACCGTACACTGCAACAGTTATTTGAAGAATTTAATAACACCATTCAAAATTAATGCCGACCGTAACTTCTATTTAATGTAACGAGTGATTCTTATTTAAAGAATCACCCCCATTAGTTGAAAAAGCACTTTACTTGTTTATTTTAACGAGTCTCTTCAATAATAATTTCAATCTCTCTTTCAATTTGTCCAGAAGTGTTACCACTAAATAATTTTTTGTTGTCAATTCGGGACAAAAATTGATTAATTTTCTTTGTATGAGCTTCAAGGTTTCCAATATCTTCTTCAGTAAGTGTACCGTTCACAGCATTTGAAAAGACAATATAAATTATGCTATTTGATTTATGTTGAAATTCATACAAGCTACCTGAATCTATTGTATTATTATGGTTGTTTATCGGCGTACCATTTCCTGTAAGAGCTCTTGCAACAGCTGTTTGCTCATTCGCTTTTGCAAGGGACAATATAAAATTTTCTATTTCACCTTTATAATAAAAATCTAATGCGAAATTCAAGTCCGCATTCATCTGTTCTTGACTTGCTAAATATTGAGATAATATACTGCGCTTCATCTTTTCATGTGGGAGGTTTGGAGAGTACCAATAAAAAATACCGATGATTGCAAGTAAGATAAAGACTAAGGTTACATAAAATCTTTTTGACATAATTACAACCTTTCATAGGACACATATATTTAGATAAACATTCTGTCTTCCACTAAACTGTCCGTTAGTAAAAAAGCGACTGCTTCGTGTTCCCCAATCGCAACCCTTTAGTTTAAGTGTACACCATCACAAATCACTTAGAATTTGAATGTTCAATTTTATGCCATCTTAAATCTTCGTTAAGGTCTATATGATTTTTTTTTCAGGATAACCATAGTAATAAAGTTCTTCATCATCTTCATTGAGAGCTAAGGCATTTAGACGGTCAATTTGTTTGCTATACGGAAACAAAAAAGAAATACGTTCCCCTTGATTGATTTTTTGTTTTTCTCGTTCTAGTTCTCTTCCCACTACAATATAAGCCACTTCATTAACCGCTGACTCGATTACCAATAATGTAAACTCCTCATTACCAGTCCGATAACTCATGCCTCCCAGAGTCTTTATATCATCATCACTGTAAGGTACATATGTTGAACCCCTACTACTGTATAAAAAACCTAATTTTTCAGACAACGCTATTCGGTATGTTTCCTCTTTATCGTCTTTAAATAAAAAAAGACTAGAAGAACCAGTATCCCACTCTTCTAATAATACGGAACTATTTGATACAAAATGATTACTTTTAGCAGCACTCAAGGCAGTAAATCTATACCCAAAGAACCCTACCAATATTAGCATTATAATTAAAAACATTGAACCAATAGTAATAGCAGTTTTCCTTTTTTTCATAAGCCTCTCCCTTTATCTGGATAAGTTATCCTTACTTACCCTAACACAAATTACCAATTAATTGGTCAAAAAAATAACTTTTGTTTCGAAATCCTTCTTCCACAATCCTGACCGTTTCTTCAACAAAGAAAGACGATAACCTTTATTAAGCTATCCGTTACTTCAACAAGAGAAAGGCGATAACCTTTATTCGCCTTTCGCACTCTGTTAGCTGAAGAAAAAAATTATATACCTTCCCAACTGTCTTCTTTATTTGAAACATGACGGAATACTAAATAACCTGCAACATTAAATAGGACAAACACAAAACTCCATTTTAAATTTAATCTTCTTTCATGATAAGCATTTATCATTGCCCATATAGAAAATAAACTCCAATAAAGGAACCCTAATAGGAGCAAGCTCAGAACACTTAAAGTATGATAACTATTTCTTTCAGTTATCACATACCAATTATCGTTACCACTACCAGAGGGGAGTAACTCACCAACCATCTGTCTAGTTATTCCATATTGGTAATCAGCCTCTTTATTACCAACGTAATCAAATAACTCTTCATTGGTTATATTACTTACATCATAAATAAGAACATCTGAAATATAATTTGTACCATGTACGACTGACGCTATTTCTTTTTTTATATCATCTGATACAATATCACGATTGTCTAAAATAGAATGTATTTTTGTAGAAGCAAATGATTTTTCGCTTAAACTTTGAGCCTCTTTTGATTGTAAGGTAGCAAAAACAATTGGAGCAATTGTGAGAAAAATTAATGAAACATAAAGTAGCCATTTGGAAAATAATTAATGTTTTTTGGATAATAGACCTACAATTGAGCGTATCTCATTTTCATCACCAAACCGTTCAATTGCCATAAGTATTGCTTTTTCTTCTTCTACGCCCTCGGATTTCAATTCAAGAACTAGCTCCTGTAAATGAGTTTTCATCTCCATCTTTAATTCTTGGATTTCTTCCTTACTTCCCTCAACATTGTTATAAACATAATCAACATATTCATCTATTTTTTTCATTTTCTCCTCCTACCACCAAAAAAGAGTCAATAATTTCTTTAACAAATAACCACTCCAATTGTTTATTCTTTAAACCCTCATGACCTAGCTTGGTTACTTCATAGTATTTTCTTCTTCCACCTTGACCTTGCTCATCTCCCCAATAAGAAGAAATCCATTTATTTTTCTCCAGCCTTTTTAAAGATAGGTAGAGTGTGCCTTCTTTCAATTCAAATTTCCCCTTGCTTTTTTCTCGAACTAATTTCGCTAATTCATATCCATACATATCTTTATTAGCTAAGATTGAAAGAATTAAGGTATCAATATGACCTTTTAAAACTTCCTTATTAACCTCCACAGTCGTCCTCCAATCAAAAAATTAATACTCTATGTTACAATGTATTAGTTTGTTTAAGTAAATATTCGAAGAAGCATCAAAAAACTACTCATCAGCAAAAACTTTTCCTTGTTGTGGAAAAAGTAAAAAGCGATTTACTACAAAAAAACAACGTCCAGAGATAAAAGCTCTCTGAGCGTTGTTCTATTATTTCAGTTATTCAATTAAAGCTCCCATTAGTTTCTGTAGTGCTTTTCAAGGGAAGATGGCTATATAAAAGCTTTGTATGTATAAGACTAACATTGATAAAGACGTGCACTTGAATTGGAGTGGCGGGCATGATAGCCTAATTTGGCTGAGTCAGAAACCTTTGTTTCGCCTGGCTCCATGGCTCCATAGTCATGCCCGTAGAGGCTCCAAATCAAGTGACAAAGTGCTTTTATTTCCTTTTAGAATGGATTCGAAATTATATGAAAATAATATTAAAAGCCATTTAAATAAATCAAAGCACTACACTACATTTAAGTACAATGTTTCACAAACATCTAATTGATGGTCTATTTATTTATAATTATTGATAATTTGTAGTTCACATGCATAGTCAAACCCATTAAGAATTCATCTAACTCTTTAGTAGAGGGAAATTTACATTCTAAAAGGTAGCAACTGTCCCCACTAATTTTATAGTTATTTATTACAAATTCATTTTGTGCGTTTAAGAATGTCAGATAAGGTTCATGATTTGGACTATTTGTAATTATACTTATCATTGCATGAATGGTATAGCCCATCTTTACTTGATTGATTTTAATGGTGTATCCATCAATTATTCCACTATCCTCTAACTTTGCCACCCTTGCTGAAGTAGCTGGTCCAGTCAAATGTACTTTCACACCAAGTTCCTTCATTGTTATCCTACTGTTTTTGGATAGTTCATCTATGATATGCATATCCGTGTTATCTAACATCTATCTAACTCCTTTCATCACTAGTGTTGCATAAATGTTGTTTGAATTTTCAGTTTAGTTATCTATCTTGTTTAGAGCCAAAAAGGTAAATAC
>NZ_JAXBLX010000078.1:0-9274 GCF_037027555.1 Halalkalibacter kiskunsagensis
ATTATAAATCAAATAAAAAGCATTTACTGCTCAAAAAAAAGAGTAGTAAATGCTTTCGAGACTTTTTCAGTGGCTTCGGCTAAAACAGTTGGGGTTGCTTTATTAGGGTTCCGGTAATGTTATCTTAGCAAAGGAATATGTAGTTCACTAAAATACGGTATAAAAACATCGTAATGTATAAATATAACGAAACTTCACACAATTGAAGGATTTTTCACACGGATAGGCTTGATAAGTTGTGTATAATGGGTTTGAACTTCTTGAAACGGATAACGAAAGGGGAACTATATGAATATATTTATAACTGGTGGAACAGGCTTCTTAGGAACCCAATTTATCCAGCAACTAGTAGATTCGAATTACCGAGTATTTGTATTAGTACGGTCAACAAAAAAGAGTAAGGCTTTATTAAGCAAAATTCCACTACATCAACACTCACAAATTGAGATCATTGAAGGGGATCTTTCTGACTATCAACTAGGGATCTCTAAAGAAAATCAAAGCAAACTTAAAGGGAATATAGATGTCTTTTTTCATATAGCAGCATTGCTATCGTTTGATTTTAAAATGGCAGATGAGTTATACAAAGTTAATGAAATGGGAACTAAATATACGTTAGAATTCGCAAAGAATATGGGTGTGAAATCCTATCATTATATTAGTACGGCTTATACGTTAGGGAAGAAAAATGTTGCTGTAGAATCTTTGCATGAAGTTGAGCAAGAATTTAATAATCCTTATGAGGAAACGAAATGTAGGGCTGAGCATTTAGTTATGTCCTATAGTGATAGTATGAAAGTTTCCATTTTTAGGCCATCAATTATTGTTGGCAATTCTGAAACAGGCGAAACAGATTCTACCTTTGGATTATATGGATTTATCAAAGGTCTTGAGATATTCAAAAAAAGAATAGCTAGAATAGGTGATTATAGCGATAAGGAATTTAGTATCATAGGGAATCGATCGGGGACTCAAAATTTAGTGCCAGTAGATTATGTTTGTCATGTTCTAATGGCTGGATTAAAGAGTGCAAAAAATAAGACGATCTATCACATTACAAACCCTAATCCACCAGTAAACCATGAAGGGCTAAAAATTATTGGGGAGCTGCTAGATTTTCCTCACATTAAATTTAATACAAAAGAAAATACAACATTAACAAAAGAGGAAGCAATTTTAAATGAATTTATATCGAATTTTACGATTTATGTAAATCGCGATATTGATTTTAAAATAACAAATACACGACAGCTGCTTAATAACAAGGTATTAAAGATGGATAAGAAAATGTTAACGACGATTATCTACGGATATAAGAAGGAAGAAAAGCAACCTATTCTATTATAAATATCACCCTTTATAAAGGAGAATTTATGTTATATTACAAAACTTATGAGAGATCAGCTAAACATGAATGGATTGTTTTGGTTCACGGATTAGGTGGAAGTTCAACGATTTGGTTTAAACAAATAAAAGACTTGAGAAAACACTTCAATTTGTTATTAGTTGAATTGAGAGGTCATGGAAGATCGGCTAATAAAAAAACTGAGGATGAAATGTATACATTTGCAAAGGCTAGTCAAGACGTGGTAGAGGTAATGGAACATCTCAATATTCAAAAGGCCCATTTTATGGGCATTTCGTTAGGAAGCATTGTTATTAGAAATGTAGCATATCATTCACCTAAAAAAGTACAGTCCATGATACTGGGTGGTCTAATAATAGGGTTTAATCTCCGTTCTAAGTTCTTAATTTCTGCTGGCAATATCGTAAAGAAAAGAATTCCTTTTATGTGGTTATATAATTTATTTGCTTGGATTATGATGCCGAGAAAACGACACGAAGAATCAAGAAAATTGTTTGGAAGAGAAGCTAAAAAGATGGATCAAAAGGAGTTTATGAAATGGTTCCGGATAACAGAAGATGTTGATGCTAATCATCAAGAAATCCGAAATGGTGATTTAGATATTCCAACACTATGTATTATGGGAGAATACGATTATATGTTTCTTCCACAAATAAAAAAAGAAATCAATCACACATTCCCTGGTACATTAATTGTGGTAGAAGAGAGTGGACACGTGTGTAACATTGAAGACCATGAATATTTTAATGAAATTTCAATAGATTTTATTAGAGAAAGTAGTGAAGGTAAACTAGTAGGGTAAGGAAGAAGATGGATTCTCTTGTCTTTTTTACTGAAAAGGGGGCTAGCACAAAAGCATGTAGATATTCGTGAGCTTAGCATGAAAAAGTTAAGCTCACACCACATTTATAAAGTTTGTGCAGAAGGTTAACTTGTTTGAATTCTATTCAATGTTGAAAGGATAAACAAATGGAAAGTTAAATTAGTCAAGCCGAAAGATTCTTAGAACAACATATTTTGCGTACTGGGAATTCCTTAATAGAGTACATACAAAAAGAGAAGAATGTATAACGATAAAAATAAATTCAACGGATTGATGAAACACAGCGATGTGCCTATTGAAATACATAGCTATGAAGGAATTGATTCTCCTTTCCTTCATAAAATTGGATACAATAACCTATTAAAAACGAAGCTTATTGCTTTTTAATTGATGAGATCAATAGGAGAGTATAACGGTAATTGAAATGAAAATGAATGGGGGAAGTATGATGCGTGAAATGAGAGTATTATCACCAACAGCTATATTGGGATACGGATTCCCAATTTCATCATTTGAAGCTGGACTTGAGAAAGAACCAGATGTCATTGCAGTAGATGGAGGCTCAATCGATCCTGGTCCATACTATCTCGGATCGGGAAAGTCTTTCACAGATCGGATAGCGGTAAAACGTGATCTAGAGTCAATTCTGAAAGCTGGGGTGGAGAGGAATATACCTGTTATCGTAGGAACAGCTGGGGGATCAGGGGCAACACCTCATCTAAATTGGTGTGTAGAGATCGTACGAGAAATAGTAGAAGAAGCTAATCTAACATGTAAGCTTGCGGTCATTCCGGCGCAAGTGGACAAAGAATTCTTAAAGGCGCAAATCGCGGAAGACAATGTGAAGGTACTAGAGCCTGGGATATCGCTTTCAGTGGAAGAAATACAGAAGAGCACACATATTGTAGGGCAGATAGGTGTAGAGCCCATTATCAAGGCACTAGAAGAAGAAGCTCAGGTAATCATTGCGGGGAGAGCATATGATCCTACTGTATTTGCAGCGTTGCCGATTAAAGAAGGCTTCGATAAAGGGCTAGCGCTTCACATGGGGAAAATTCTTGAATGTGCTTCAATAGCAGCTATTCCGGGGAGTGGCAGTGATTGCATGATTGCTTATCTCAGAGAGGATCATTTCCTTTTAGAACCTTTGAATCCGACCCGTAAATGTACAACTACATCTGTCGCTGCACATACATTGTATGAAAAATCCAATCCATATATTCTTCCAGGACCAGGAGGATACTTAGACCTTCATGAAACAAAATTTGAACAATATTCAGAAACGACTGTAAAAGTGTCAGGAAGTAAGTACATAAAAGAGCATCCATATACGATCAAACTTGAGGGAGCAAAGCCAATAGGATATAGAACGGTATCGATTGCAGGAGCAAGAGATCCCATTTTCATTAAAGAAATCGATCAAATTGTTGAAGGGGTAAGAGAGCGTGTTGCTGATAACTTCAGGACGATTGAATCAAACTATGAACTCTTTTTTACCATTTACGGAAAAAATGGAGTTATGGGAGAATTAGAACCGGAAAAAATGAATCCTACTGAAATAGGAATCATCATTGAAGCTGTAGCTGATAGAGAAGATTTGGCGAATACGATCTGTAGTTTCGCGCGCTCAACGATGTTACATTTTGGCTACCCAGGCCGTGTCTCAACAGCCGGAAATCTCGCTTTTCCATATTCCCCTTCTGATCTTGAGGCGGGTGTTGTCTATCAATTTAATGTTCATCATTTACTTGAGGTAGACGACCCATACCACTTATTCCCTATCAAGGTGGAGATGATTGGAGGCAGAACGAATGATTAAGAAGATTACAGAAATAGCTAGTGTTATAAGGAGTAAGAATGCAGGACCTTATGAATTAACGCTTGATATCATTTTTAAAAGTCCAGCAATATTTCAACAAGTGAAAGAGAGCAAGGTAATAACGAAAGAACTAATCGCTTCTTTATATCACATACCAGTTAAACAAGTGATCTCTGTTGTTGAATTTGAACCGGCATACGCAGTCAAAGCTACAATTGTCAGACCACGGGTTGCTGGAAGTTTGGGCGAAAGCGATGTGTACGGGGCTCAACAGCACGGACCTTTATTAACCCTTGAATTTGAGATTGATGAATCCAAATAGCATACGTCATTTTTACGAAAAAGCCAAAGAATTCCACTTGAAAGTGGGGTTCTTTTTTCAAATCATTGGAAAAGAAGTAGGTAACGCATTGTCTTTTAAAAATAGGTAAGAAATAAGAGGATACCTATAAGGGGTAGAACCAGCAACCGTGACACGAAACGCAATTTATCTAAATAATAGAATTAGAACCGACCCATGCTTAAGAATCGGTTCTTTTTATTTGAAAGGTTCATTATAGAGCTAGTCGTTGATCCAGATCCATACGAAACTCACCGTATGGATTGATATGATTGTAAATTAGAGGAGTTAGAGCTCGGAAATCCTCCTCGGTCATCTGATCTATCCATTCTTTTTCTTTTAGGATATGTTGGATTTTCAGAGTATTAATATAGACTAAGCAATTTTGCAGTAAGTGGAGGCTAAGGATAGCAATTTCTTGTTCTTCTGGTTGATTTTTTTGTATTTCTCCACCTTTTCCATAAAAGACAAAGTCACTGCCTGAATGCCAGTTTTCCACGACATTTAATCCAGCCTGGATTTCTTTACGTACTTCTTCAAAATGTAGATACTCGCATAAAAAGATAGTTCTCAACGCTTTTCCCAACTCCTGCAATGCTTTATACGTAGGATGAGAAGTATTTTTCGAAAATTGCTTTAAAATGGACTCAGTGTCAGCTACATTTAATCGTAAAGCAGCTACATATTTCACCATTTCATCATACTGTTGGCGAATTAAGTCCCAGTCAATGGTTTTTTGTGAGAGAACAGGTTGCAAATGGGGATAGTCGACTCCTAATTTCGACTTGTACAGTTTCTGTGTATTTATGTTTTTCAGACGTGGCATTAGTTTGAAACCAAGTAAATAACAAAAAGCAAAACCCACATCACTTTGTCCATGGGTATCGACAAAATTTTTGTCAATTTCTTTATTGGTGTTGTGATTTAACAATCCATGAAGCATAGCAGCAACTTCAGAAGAATTGGGAGTATTGACTTGAGAGTGAATACACATGGATTTCCTCTCTACATGCCAATATACCGAAACTCCAGGACCGCGATAGCGTGGGAACCATTGTGTTCTTAAATTTTGGTCATATGCTACCACTCTGGTGGAATCGGAGGCACAGGAAGTGGTTCCCTTCCCCCAAATCTCTTCTAAACGATCTGCTAAAATGGCATTTACTACATGTTCATTGGCCGCCTTTAAGTTATCCTTGTAAATGTATTTTCGCTTAATATACAGCAAGTCTTTGTAGGTAACATCGGCATGCCCAGCAGCAACTCTTTTTATCCCTGTGTTCGTTCCGAGTCCAAAAAGGCATAGAAGCAATCGTTTTTGAATGGTTTTCCGATCCAACCGTTCATGGGTGGCTAATGTTTGAAAGAGATCTGTAAAACTAACCCGTAAGTCGGTTTCTTTGAAAATATCAATGAGATGAGTCATTGGCCACCGACTAGCGATCTCTTGTTTGAGATGAGCTAAGTGTTTGGGTTCAGGCTGTTTTTCGTAATCAGCAAGGGAAATCCATCCTCCTTTGTATTCGGAAATGGATACCTTTTTGTTTTTAGGCAGATCTTGATCTAGCATGGTTAGCTTGTCATGCATCTCCAGTTGTAATTCTGTAATCTTTTCTTCTACATTGAGAGGTAGCTTCAGGGTAGCATAGTGTTCTTCTCGGCGTGTAGCAAAGTCAGATGGAATATGTTCATCGGGATTGCGGTAACGATCGGCGCCTGCTACCCAAATTTCTCGACATTTTAATTTATCTCGAAGGGCATGAAGAACACAAATTTCATAGTTCATTCGGTTCACTTTCTCATTCCCTTTAGAATCACTTTCCATTACATGTTCTCTCCATTTCGCAGGGATAATGTCCTTACCCGTAGGAATATCATCATCAAGAGCGTAATTGATTTGAGTAGCACCTGAATATTTACGAATCAACTCAATGGCTTTAATAATGGGCTGATGATTTTGATTATTGGAACGAAAATCCAATGTTTTCAGCAATTCTATCACTGCTGTACGGTACGAGCTACTATAGGAGCTACGTATCTTCCAATATACTTTTTCTTGATAAACCGATTTTTTGTATTTCAATTCTTTAATAATGCTTTCTAAGGTGTCGGTGTCAACTAAAGAAAAGAGTATATCTTTCACAATTCCATCTGGATTTTCTAACGCAGCTTCTAATAGTGAGATCAGAATGTTATTTTTGCCATGTATTTTTTTTACTTCTAAAATAAGTTCCTTCGTGACCTTTTTCTCTGCACGACCATCAATTTTATGGATGAGAGTGATTAAAATTTCGATTAAACTATCAGCTATCTCCTTGATTCTAGACCAAAAGAACGCAGCTAGTAATGTATAACGAGTGGCTGGTTGATGTCTACGCAGCTCTCTTTTTTCTTCGGAAACAGCACGCAATCGATACCGTTTTAATACCTTGGGTGGGATGGAGTTAAATAGATCATATGGAAGCTCCAGCATAAATAGCGTTTTCCACTTGTTGATCTCCAAAAGTAACGTATCTTTGCTTACTCGACCTGGTCCTAGTGTAATTTTGCGAAACGTGATTTTGTTTTTATCCTCTTTCTCATCCCCCGTCTCTTCGTTCTCCATGTCAACCCATGATTCCATCAGTGCATCCATACGTGAGATTGAATTAGGAGAAAGCTTTTGATATGTATCTTGGTAAAATTGCTGTTCTTGATTCCAAAGGGCAGATTTGACCATTCGCTCAATCCGGTCATTAGTAGGAGGCTCTATTTTTCTACGCCTATATTCAGCGTAGAAAGCCTCTTTCAAAGGTTCAAACTCTTGAGCATAGTCCCATACCTTCTCCTGCAACCAATGAGTAACCTCTTTCTCATCTTGGAGTGTCCCTTCACGAAAACCATATAGTTTTCGAATTTCGTTCCGATGATTCGTCAAGGTTCTGGAACTCCAAGAGTACTGATCAAACATTTCTGAAGGGATCTTAAGTTGCTTAGCGATAAAGTCAATCACTACTTTGGGAATATCGCTAGGTTTAGCTGGAAATCTGGCTTCATGCTGAAAAAACTTCATGAGGACGGCGTAACCAAGTTTTGAATTGGAATATTTGTTTTCTATCAACTGTTTCTCAGGCTCTATCAATGTAAAATGACCGATTAGTTCATCTAATTCCCATTGTTTTTTCATTCTGTACCTCTCAATTGAAATCACGATTTCAGATTTATTGTAGTTTTAAAAACCTAAAAGATTTTTTAATTCGATGGTATAGGGGGAATGTTAATGTTCGTACAAACGGTGCAATGTAGGCTGTAAGCATTGTTCAAGTAACCCTTGTTTCCATTGGTTACCGGTCAGCCTTATTATTTTTTTTGAATCTTGCGGTACAGAGTCATTCTTGAGATACCAGCTTTCGCTGCAGCATCTGTACGACTCATGCCTTGATCGATAAGATATAGGGCATAATTAACCTTTTCCTCATCGGTTTTCGGTCTTCCAGGATGTTTCCCTCTTTTCCTTGCAGCTTGAATTCCTTCCTTCGTCCGTTCAGAAGTTAAATCCCTTTCAAATTGAGCAATACCAGCGAAAATAGTAAACAGCATTTTTCCATGTGCTGTTGTTGTATCGAGCCATGATTCCTTTAAACTTTTCAAGTGTGCCCCTTTTTGAGAAATAAGTTCTGTGATCTCAATCAGATCTTTTGTAGAACGTGACAATCGAGTAAGATCTGTTACAACGACTGTGTCTTTAGGACGAAGAAACTCCATCATACAATTCAACTCCGGTCGATCTCGTTTTGTTCCGGTTACTTTTTCAAAGAAAATACGTTCACATCCAAATTCTTCAAGTTGTTTCTTTTGACGATCCAAATATTGATCAAATGTAGAAACACGCATATAGCCAAACTTCAATTTCATCCTCACCTTTCAACATAATTGTACCAAAACTATAAAATAGTTAATATTGTTACAAAACATTTTGTTACATATTTTTGTTACTAAATTTATGCTAGATTTGTAGACAAGACATTCCTTCCTCTTCATGTAACATAAATGAACGTTTTTGTTACGGTAATTACATAAAAAAGTCTACTTTATAAAAAGTAACGATAAACTTTTGATATTATATGTTTTATGATAATAAAGTTAAAAACTTCAATCATTCTATTCCACAATCGGGCCATTTTCTTGAATAACATTTGGTAGTTAAATTGGATATTTATGTTAAAATACTAAGAGATTGTGAAAGATTGACTTAAAGTAAAGGGCAGGGTTAGTTCAAATGAGACTTTCGAGAAAGGTGAATGTTATTGTATATAGAATTTAAAAAGAGGAGGATGAAATTTGAAATTAAACTTGATATTAGTAGCCTTTTTATTTATTTTCTTACTTATTGGATGTAATGGCGATAATCCAGAAACAATTAATTCACCTGAAGATGCGTTGAAGATGATAGAAGAAGTTGGCAAAGAAAGAGAAATACACGTTTATGGTTCTTATGAGGTTAATGATGACTTGGTTTTGATAGTCTTTAAAGGAGCGATGAACGATAACGATATTTG
Organism: Halalkalibacter kiskunsagensis; assembly: GCF_037027555.1. NCBI lineage: Bacteria > Bacillati > Bacillota > Bacilli > Caryophanales > Bacillaceae > Halalkalibacter > Halalkalibacter kiskunsagensis. The sequence continues at coordinate 8,887 of NZ_JAXBLX010000078.1, forward strand.
GATCGCTGATGTCCATAACCAAGACGGTCAATGGTCTGCACAAGAAATAGTTTTAATGAGCGGACCCTTTGAAGGGCAAGGGAACATCCAAACCATTATTAGAAATGATGAATATGGTTACGAAGTAGGATATATGGAAAGTAGTGTTACAGTAATAGAAAGTGCAAGCGTTATTAAGATAGATGAAAGTATTGATTGGAAAATTTGGATTAGGCATTCTTAGATTTCAATTAGAACGAAGATTTGTGAATGAATGTACAGAAAGTAACGGGTAGCGATTGCTTAACAGGCAATCGCTTTTTTACTAACGTGGCAGTTGTGCGGCCGAGCCTAGGTCGTATCATATAGCGGGTGGGATTCCCGTCGAGCAAGAACTAGCCACTCACTC
>NZ_JAXBLX010000079.1:0-9206 GCF_037027555.1 Halalkalibacter kiskunsagensis
GCCTTTCGTCATTTTTATAAAAAAGTTCAAAAAGGTCGATTTTTACCTTTTTGAACAAACTCTGGTCAATGAGCGGAACCGCTGCCATAACAGGTATACTACTTACTGGAGGTGAATGTATTGAATGATAACAGACCTACGTATTTATTGTTCTTTATTGGTCTACTTCCATTTATTATGGTAATTGGAAATTCTATGTTCATTCCAATGCTTCCGCAAATGCAGACTGATATGGGACTTACAACAGTAGAAGGAGGCTGGCTTTTAACGAGCTTCTCCATTCCAGCTGCGTTGCTTGTTCCATTTGGAGGCATTTTATCTGATCGATATGGCAGAAAAAAAATAGCATTAATTGCCCTCCCCTTTATTATCGTAGGCTGTGTCATTTCAGCAATTGCTGGTATGAAAGGGGGCGAAAGTAGTTCGTTTCAGATAATGATGGTTGGACGTGTTTTTCAAGGGATTGGGGCAGGAGGAGCTACCCCTCTCGCAATGGCCTTTATTTCAGATTTGTACCAAGGGGAACAAAGGAACCGTGCATTAGGTGCAATAGAAGTATTTAATGGTGCAGGAAAAGTAATTAGTCCGATCGTAGGAGGGCTTGTTTTAGCTGTATCGTGGTATGTTAGCTTTGTTATATATTTAGCTGTTGCATTATTTGCCTTTGTCGGAATAAAGCTTTTTATCACAACTGATCCTGTTATTAAAAAGGATTTTGAAAACCGCAACGAAAAGACTGAAAGGTTAAAAAGGCAGTTTGTCTATCATTGGAGGTGGCTAATTCCGATACTTGCATCAGGGACTATTGGGATGTTTTTATTATTTGGGTACTTGTTTTATTTCTCCTATTTGCTAGAGTCAACTTTGTTAGTTTCGGATTTTCTAAATGGTATGCTTCTTGCTCTCCCTTTATTTGTATTAACGATTCTTTCGTACTCCACTGCAAAAAGGTTAAGGAGCAATGAAAATCAATATAAGCGTGCATTTATTTATGGGATTATGTTGATGATTGGTGGTACGTTATTAATGCTAATAGATCATTCTCTAAGCTTATTTGTTTGTGCAATTATCATTTATTCATTTGGATTTGGTATGTTACTTCCAGCAGCTAACGCAGCACTAGCCTCGATTGTCTTGAAAAAAGAAAGGGGGACAGTATTTTCGTTTTATACTATGCTTCGCTTTTTAGGGGTTGCCTTGGGACCATTGTGTTTTGGTATTTGGATGAGGGATATAGAACAAATGATGTTTACGGCGTTGTTTTTTATATCGCTAAATGGTCTTATATTAGTATATAGTTGGAAATGCTTTCCAATCGGGAAAGAATGCAATAATGTCGAAATGTCACGTTTGTAAAAGAAAATAAGACAAAAGTCCCTTTTATTTATTATGTAAAAAGTGTTTCTTATTTAGTAGAGCACTCGTCTAATGTAGAGAGCTATAGAGGGAAAGTAGTTTCCTCATAATAAAAGGAGAAGATAAAAATGAAAACAGTTTGGAAAAAGTTACTAGCACTTACACTTGTATTTGTGCTTGTATTCCCGCTTTTTGTATTAGCTGATGCAGTACCTGGTGATGAGATAGTGACTCTTGGTGAAGACTTATCTGAGGCGCAAAGGCAAACTTTGCTGTCTGAAATGGGGGCAACAGAAGAGGACACAATCATAACTGTTACAAACGCAGAAGAACATCAGTATCTCGGGAATTACATTAGTGCATCTCGCATAGGAACGAATGCTCTATCTTCATCGAAAATCACTCTTAGAGAACAGGGCGCAGGCTTATCCGTTGAATCAAATAATATTAATTGGGTTTCTGATGATATGTATGCAAATGCATTAATCACGGCTGGGGTTGAAGATGCCGATATTTATGTAACAGCACCTATTGCTGTATCAGGTACCGCTGCGTTGACTGGATTAATTAAAGCATATGAAATTGCTGCAGAAATTGAAATTCCAGAAGAACAAAAGCAGATTGCTAATGAAGAATTGGTTCGTACAGGAGAATTAAGTGATTCAATTGGGGTTGAAGAAGCAACTGAATTAATGAATCGAATAAAAGAAGAGATTGCCAATAATCCAGTTGAAACAGAAGATGACTTAAGGGAGTTAATTCGTCGCGTTGCGGCTGAACTTGGCATTACGTTAACAGATGAAGAGTTAAATGGGCTTGTATCTTTATTTATGAGAATGAAAGATCTTAATATTGATTGGAATCAAGTTCAAGATCAAATTTCAAAAGTTCGAGATAACTTAGATGAATTTTTAAATCGAGAAGACACACAAGGTTTTATTAAAAACTTTCTTGATTTAATTAATCGTCTAATTGATTCTCTTCGTGGATTTTTCAGTTCATAAGCAGAGAGGATTTTCCTCTCTTCCAAAGCGTAAGAGAAGACCATTAGAGGGATTTTCTTATTTTTTGGAAGAAAGTGAAACGTATTCATGATATGATTCGTATACGATAAGTAAGGAGGGATGAGAAATGGAGTGGTTGGATTCACCAAGTATTGGTTTTATAGTTGTTTTTTTAGGGACATTATTTTTAATTGGAGAATTACTTGTTCGGGCTAAAGGGCTCTTTGCCATATTAGGGATTGCAATAATGGCTATGTACTTTTCGTATCACCTTACAGGAGATACTGGATTGTGGGTAGTGCTTTTATATATTGTTGGTTTAGCATTAATAGTAGTTGATGGTAAAGTTATCACTGATGGGACGGTTGCTCTGCTCGGAGTCGTCTTAATGATAATCGGTCTTGCAGTACCAGCTCCAACTTTTATTTATGGTACACTTGTTTCAATGGGATTTATTATTGGAGGATTTAGTTCAGCACTATTTTTAAAAGTTTTTCCATCCCGAAATTTATGGGCAAAAATGACGCTAAAAGATAAACTAACAAGTGATTTAGGATATAACTCAATTAACGAGCAATACCATGAATTAATCGGAAAACAAGGTAGAACGATTAGCTCTTTTCGACCAACAGGTACAGTTGAAATTGAAGGGGACCAATATAGTGCAACAAGTGGAGGTCATTGGATTGAAGCTAACACTGATATTATTGTCACCTCAGTAGATGGAACAAGGATTCTTATTAAATCCTTAGAAAATAGCCAAAAAAGCGAGTAACGTTAACTGTTACTTGCTTTTTTGGCTATAATTCAGAAAAATTGTTCTTTAGAACCTTACTTCTCATTCGTCATGACTTTTTTTGGGGAACCGGAATTGATTTTACTGAAATTAAAACCAATAAAAAAGTAGACGCAATAAATGCACTAAATGGTATTGGATAAAATAAAACATCCACCCAAGCAAGTAGTATAACAGGAAGAGTTAGCGCATGTGCAGTAATTAACCACAGATGGCGATATTCTAAATTACGCGCACCTTTAAGTAATAAAGCTACAAAAGCCAAAAGTGATATACCAAGAAAGGCCAAACCCGAAAGTGCAACAAAAAGAAGAAAGATAATAATAAATAATAAAATTGGCAAAAAGCCTTGTAAATCATTAATACGCTTAGATAAATCCTCTTTTGTAAACTCTTGTAACCCAAGAAGTGTGTATGGAATAGATTGACTGTTACCATCAGCTATAAATAAAAATTCTCGTTGTTGTAAGGCAATGCCATCAACTAATTGTTGTAATTCCTGCTCTGAATATGTATTTGAGGAATCAATAAGGAAGAATCCTTCTCCGGCAACCTCGGTATAAAATGGCTCTTCACTTTCCCAATAGAGTGTTCCTTCTCTCAGATGAAAGTTTGGTATATCGTTTTGTAACATATTATCGAATTGTTCAACAGCTGAAGTGGCCGTTGAGTATAGTGTGACAAAGTATGGGATGCTAGAAATAAATATAATGAAAAGTACATACCCAATGGTTGATGTAATGGGGCGAAATCGACTATATGCAATAACCTTTTTACTGTAAAAGCTTTTTAGAAACCAATCCCAATAGCTCAGAATAAACACCTCTTTCATTCTTCGTTATTTTAACGAATAGCTCGTTGAATTGCTATAATACTTTTAAAAAATTTGCTAAAAACGTGAAAAGATTGTGTTGAAGCTAGGGAATGTTAATCCTATGAATGATCTATGTTGAGCAATAGTAAAAACGTGTAAACTTTTAAACTTTTTTGTTTACAAATGGTTTGAGAATGCTTAATAATAGACAGGGTGTCCATGTTGATGTTTGTCGAAAGTTGGATGATTACTTTGACTTATGAAATGAAGGGATGAGGATTTGTGGATTTACAAACGCTCTTGTTCATGTTTTTCGGTGGACTAGGTATTTTCCTATTTGGTATAAAGTACATGGGGGATGGGTTGCAAAAGGTTGCAGGAGACGGATTACGCGACGTTCTCGATAAGTTTACAACCAATCCAATTATGGGTGTATTCGCTGGAATTGTTGTTACAGTTCTTTTGCAAACAAGTACAGGTACAACGGTTTTAACAATTGGTCTAGTGAATGCGGGTTTTATGACATTAAAGCAAGCGATAGGTGTTATTATGGGGGCCAATATTGGAACGACGGTTACAGCGTTTATTATTGGGATTAAAATATCTGCTTATGCCTTACCGATTATAGCAGTAGGTGCAGCATTAATTTTCTTCATAAAAGCTAAAAAAGTTAACTATTATGGACAAGTTATTTTTGGTTTTGGAGCCCTTTTTTATGGTTTGGAATTAATGGGGACTGGCCTCAAACCATTGCGTGAGTTAAAAGCATTTGCTGAGCTGACGGTGAGTATGAGTGAAAATCCATTACTGGGTGTTGTCATTGGGACGATTTTCACTGTTGCTGTGCAAAGTTCAAGTGCATCAATTGGTTTATTGCAGCAGTTGTACGAACAAGGAGCAATGGGATTAGATTCAGCATTACCAGTTTTGTTTGGTGATAATATCGGAACAACGATTACAGCGATTTTGGCTGCAATTGGAGCTTCTGTTGCTGCTAAAAGAGCTGCATTAACACATGTCATCTTTAATTTAATTGGTACAGTTATTGTCCTAATGATATATCCTCTCTTCTTTAATTTAATTAGCTATTTAGCATTAGAGCTAGGTCTTAATCGTCCAATGACAATTGCTTTTGCGCACGGGATTTTCAATGTTTCAAACACATTGATTCAACTACCTTTCGTTGCGCTGCTAGCTATTATAGTAACGAAGCTAGTCCCAGGGGATGAGTATAGTATAGAATATAAAGCAAAGCATTTAGACCCTAGATTTATTGGGAGTTCACCAGCTATAGCTCTTGGGCAAGCTAAACAAGAAGTTCTTAGAATGGCCGAATTCTCTGAAAGAGGTCTTTATGAAGTAAGCCAATACTTAGAAAATGGTCAGAAGCGACATGCTGAAATGTCGATTCAGTTCGAAGAGGCGATAAATAATCTTGACCGGAAGATTACTGATTATTTAATTCAAATTTCATCAAGGTCTTTATCTGCACATGATTCTAAACTGCACTCAATGTTGTTGGATACTGTTCGGGATATTGAGCGAATTGGTGACCATATTGAAAATATTGTCGAATTGAAAGATTATCAAAAAGCAAATAAAGTTCATATTTCTGATAAAGCTCTCGAGGATTTACGGGAAATGTCTGAATTAACTCTTTCCACGTTAAAAGAAGCTATACAATCATTGGAACTAATTGATGGTGATATGGCTCGCTCTGTATTAGAAAAGGAAGAGAAAATTGACAAAATGGAACGGAAGCTTAGAAAACAGCATATTCATCGTGTGAACGAGGGGAAATGTTCAGGTTCAGCTGGGATTGTTTTTGTTGACATTGTTAGTAATTTAGAGAGAATTGGCGATCACTCTGTAAATATCGCTGAAGCGGTAATTGGAGAGGATAATTAAATAAATTGTAATTTAATTAAAGATCTCAAAACGGAAAGCGTACGTCCTTTTGAGATCTTTAATTATGATAATATCTTGTTTATCTAAAACATGTGTGGTAAATTAGATCAGTGTTATTCAGTCATGTTTTTCCTTTTTGAAGAAAAGGAAAAAATATATTGACGTTAATTGCTCAGCATGATATTATAATTCTTGTCTTTAAAAGTTGTTCCACAGTAGCTCAGTGGTAGAGCTATCGGCTGTTAACCGATCGGTCGTAGGTTCGAGTCCTACCTGTGGAGCCATATTATGGCGGTGTAGCTCAGCTGGCTAGAGCGTACGGTTCATACCCGTGAGGTCGTGGGTTCGACTCCCTCCGCCGCTATTTTTCTACTTAAATATTTCTTGTGGCGGTTGTGGCGAAGTGGTTAACGCACCGGATTGTGATTCCGGCATTCGTGGGTTCAATTCCCATCAGCCGCCCCTTAGAGGACCCTTAGCTCAGTTGGTCAGAGCAGTCGGCTCATAACCGATCGGTCGTAGGTTCGAGTCCTACAGGGTCCACCATCTTAGTTGTATATTTTTGAAAAACGCGGAGGAATACCCAAGTCCGGCTGAAGGGATCGGTCTTGAAAACCGACAGGCGGGTTAAACCGCGCGGGGGTTCGAATCCCTCTTCCTCCGCCATTTACTATTTCAAATGATAAGGATCTACTTTGTAGGTCCTTTTTTTTGTTATTTCTTTTTCTTGAGGAGATAATGATTATTTTTGAAGTCGAAAAAGAAATAAAGTGCAGGATTTATTGAATATTATGACGAATTTATAGCAAGCACATGCATGGCTGTAGCTCTGTGAGATTCGATATTGTTTTCGGGGAGTTTAAATTTTCTCAAGTGGGGTAGAGTAAATTTGTCTTCAGAAAAAACAATGAGCATTATCATTGCAAGAATGTTCAAATTTTGGTAATGTAATTAATGGAAGACTTTTGAAACATAAATGTTGCTAAAGTCCACTTCTGGGGTTTTATACTCCACACTATTTTGTTACTTACTTTAAGGAGGAATTATCATGGCTTACGAATTACCACAATTACCTTATGCAGCTAACGCACTAGAACCTCATATTGATGAGGCGACAATGAACATTCATCACGGAAAACATCACAATACGTATATTACAAAATTAAACGCAGCACTTGAAGGTCATGAAGATCTTGCAGGTAAGAGCATTGAAGAATTAGTTTCTAATTTAGATGCTATACCTGAGAGCATTCGCGGAGCAGTTCGTAACAACGGTGGTGGTCACGCAAACCACACGTTCTTCTGGCAAATATTAAGCCCGAATGGTGGAGGAGCTCCAACAGGTGAACTTGCAGATGCAATTAACTCAACGTTTGGTAGCCTTGAAGCATTCAAAGAAGAATTTGCAAATGCAGGTGCTAACCGTTTTGGTTCAGGTTGGGCTTGGCTAATTGTTGATGGAGGGAAGCTTGCTGTAACAAGTACTCCTAACCAAGATACACCACTAATGGAAGGGAAAACGCCAATCCTTGGATTAGATGTATGGGAGCATGCATATTACTTAAATTATCAAAATCGTCGTCCTGATTATATTAATGCATTCTGGAATGTAGTCAATTGGGATGAGGTCTCAAAACGTTACAACGAAGCAAAATAATAACTAGGTAATAAAGCCTTTAAGCGAAATTTCGCATAGAGCAGCCTGAAAAAGTCTCTAAGGAAATTCCCCTTAGAGGCTTTTTTTGTATAACCGCTTTTTGAGGTGACACACTACTTATGAGGGTGGTGGAGTCGGTGAATAAGTCATTGGTAAAGAAAGTTATTGGTGATATAGAAGTGACAAGAGACTTAACTCTTTTGCTTGTGATGGGCGGGCTCTATGCGTTAAGTTTTGCTTTGTCTAATACATTTGTTAATGTATACCTTTGGAAACAGTCAGGCGAGTTTGTTGATATTGCTCTCTATAACTTAGGTTCAGTTGTTATGCAGCCGCTTGCGTTTATGTTAGCTGGAAAAATAGCTAAAAAAATTGACCGTGTCATTGTGTTAAGGGCAGGTGTTATAACACTTGCAACTTTTTTCTCGACCGTTCTTTTTTTAGGAGATCAAGCAAATCAATACTTAATTCTGTTAGGTGCGTTAATTGGGATGGGAATTGGTTTCTATTGGTTGGCGTTTAATGTGTTGACATTTGAAATTACAGAACCTGAAACAAGAGATTTTTTTAATGGATTTCTTGGACTTTTAAATTCGTTTGCAGGAATGATTGGGCCAATATTGGCTGGATTCATTATTACACGAATGGAACAATTCACAGGGTATACGGTTATTTTTACAATATCGCTCTCTCTTTTTGTTGCAGCCGTTTTAACAAGCTTCTTGCTACAAAGACGTTCAGCAGAAGGGAAGTTTTATTTTAAGAGAATTCTTAAGGAGCGTAAAGAAAACCTAAATTGGAGACAAATAACTCGTGCACACTTCTTTCAAGGTTTACGCGAAGGAACTTTTGTCTTTGTGATTGTTGTTTGGGTGTACATTGCAACAGGGAGCGAGCTGGCCATTGGTACATATGGATTGGTAGCTTCGGCAGTGCAATTTGTTGCTTATTACATTATTACTCGTATCATTAAACCGACTTTTAGAAAAAAATTGATTTTATTCGGTGGGATGATTCTATACGCAGCAATCTTTATTATAGTTATAGGGGATCTTACATTCACTAAGTTAATTATGTATGGTGTCGTTGTTTCAATAGCTTATCCGATGTTACTTGTACCGTATGTCTCACTTACATTTGATGTAATTGGGAAAGGTTGGAAAGCTGCTGAGATGAGAGTGGAATATATTGTCGTTCGAGAATTATTTGTAAATTCAGGTCGAATTGTTTCAGTACTTGCCTTTTTAGCAACAGTAACTTTTTTCTCAGAAGAAAAAGGGATTCCAATTCTTCTCCTCGTATTAGGAGCAGGTCACGCTCTCATTTATTTCTTCATAAGACCTGTACGTTTTACAAAAGAGAAAGGTGGAGAAAGCTACACATTTGCTAGACAAAAAGGAGGAGATGGAGATTCTTCAGGAGGAACAACGGTATAAGAGTTAGGTAAAAAAGGGTGGTGTTCCCTTTTTTACCTAACTCGAAGCAATGAGTGAAGCCGCTGCATTGTTTTAAAGCTTACTCTGAGTGGTCTTGTCAGAGTAAGCGGGCTGCGAGCGAAGCCATTGCTTCTTCACATGAGTAAGCTTAATTAAATGGTAAAAAAGGGTGGTGTTCCCTTTTTTACCTAACTCGAAGCAATGAGTGAAGCCGCTGCATTGTTTTAAAGCTTAC